>NZ_KQ758644.1:0-57599 GCF_001457055.1 Priestia veravalensis
CAAAAAACCTGAACGATTAAAAGTGAGAAACTCTCAATCGTTCAGGTTTATCATTAGCTGAATTACTTATGTCCCAGCCTCTTTTTTTAACAGTTCTTTTTTTGCTTTTTCTTATGTTTTTTCTCAGCTTTTGCAATTTCAGCCATCTCTAAAAACTTAGCTGCGTTTGGATCACCCATTTCAGGTCCAAACTCCTCTTGTAAAAGTTGTGTTTGCTTTTCTTTCGAGTGGGCAAGGTGTCTATGATCTTTTTTCGTCATTTGCTTTGTCCTTGCTTTCCGTGCTTTGAATTACGGTTTGCTGCTTTATATGTGTCTTCTCTGCCATATTCAGCTGAAAATTCTGTATCGGGTAAGCTTTCTTTTGGCGTTTGATTATTTTTTTGTGCTGGATTATGTGCTACTTTACGTTTTGCCATTGTAATAACCTCCTCATAAGATTATAAGCATTTGCTCTATACTAGCTTGTGCAAGTGCATAGATCTTATGAGCAGTAAAACCTGTCAAAACGCTTAATGAATTACCCAATAATAATGCGTTCTTTTGGATAATGATAGTCTGGTTCTGTTTTTGGACGACGAAGCATTAGAATAAATACGAGCATTCCAATTCGACCGATAAACATCAGAATAATAATGAGTATTTTCCCTACATCTGATAAGCCACTCGTGATTCCCATTGATAAGCCTGTCGTTCCAAAGGCTGAACACACTTCAAAAATAATCTCTGTTAAAGAAAACGACTCTGTGATTGTTAAAATAATAACAGAAGTGGAGCAGATAATAATGGCAAACATAGACACAGCTACAGATTTAGTAATATCATCTTCATGAATTTCTCGTCTAAAAATCTTTATTGTTTTACTTCCTCTTGCATAATAAAACAAAAATAAAATATTTAGAGCAAACGTGGTCGTCCGAATCCCTCCACCGACGGAGCTTGGAGATGCTCCAATGAACATCATGGCACTCATGATAAGCAGCGTCGGTAGCGTAAATTCACTAACATCCATCGTGGCTACTCCACCACTTCGGGTTGCGGCTGATTGAAAAAAGGCATAGAAGAATGCTTCATGCCAAGACTTCCCTGCCATAAACGCATTCTGTTCTAAAAGCAAAATTAACAAAGTTCCAACAGCTAACAAGGCTAAGAACATAATAGACGTTAATTTTGCAAAAAGAGAAAACTGAAACTTACGCTTTTCTTTACGCTTTAAAAAGAAGTGCTTAACTTCAATTAGAACTGGAAAACCAATTGCTCCTAGCGTAATTAAGAGCACCGTCACGACTTGAACAAAATAGTCGTTAGCATATGGAACAAACGAAGCTCCAGTTATATCAAACCCAGCGTTTGTTGTCGCACTAATAGATGAAAAAAAACCATGTAAAAATGCTTCTTTCCAATCTAAATAATATTGATGAAAGTGAAGCGTTAATACCAATGCACCAATTGCCTCAATGGCAAAAATAAGAAGCAGTACATTTCTCATTAAATTAACGAGTCCAGATAATTTGGACTGATTATGATCCATCATAATTAATTGTCGTTCTTTTAAGCCAATCTTTTTTCCAATTAAAAGCCAAATAAATGTACTTAGTGTCATAACACCGATTCCACCTATTTGAAAAATAAATGCTAAAATAAAATATCCGAATGTGCTAAACGTCTCAGCTGTTGAAACGGGCGTGAGGCCTGTTACGCTTACCGCGCTAACAGCAATAAATAAACGGTTAATTAAATCTAGCTCCACCCCTGGCTTTAATGCTGCTGGAATGCTTAAAAGTAAAAAACCAACCGTCACGGCTGTCAAATAAAAGCCGACAATAATTTGTGCTGAGGACATTTGCCTAATTCGATGTTTCCAATTTCGACGCATGATAGACATTCCTTTTTTTATAATACATAATAGCTTTCCCTTTTTTTGAATTTTTCTTCCTTATGTATTATTTTCTTTTACTCACTAAAAGAAGAGATAGCTTTATTTAGTATAAAAGAACAAGTGACCGTTGTCATTACCAAACAGGAATTTCAGTATAAAAAGTTCTTTTTCCCATTAATAATAAAAGCTGTACGTGCAGGAAAACCACTACACGTACAGCTTTTATTCTAGCTACATTTCGCTTATTAAAAAGTTTTACTTTGAACGCTTTTGTAGCCAATCACCAATTGTTGGGTACGTTTCTTTAACCGCTTTTGGACCAAATACAACTGAAACGTGTCCTGTTTGAAGAAGCTTATATTCTTTATCTTTGCTTGAAACAGCATCCATTAACGCAGCAACTTGATGAGGCATTGCAATGTGATCTCTGCTTGCAGCAATGTTAAGAATATTAGCCTTAATATTTTTTAAATCAACCTTTTGTCCACGAATATCTAGCTCGCCATTAATCAGCTTATTTTGCTGATAAAAATCTCGAATCCACTGACGATATGCTTCACCTGGGAACGGAATGCCATCGGCTACCCACTTTTGCATAAGCTTCCAGCTTTCAACAAAGCGTTGATTTTCTGAACGATCAACTAGCGTTACGTAAGGACCGTAGAAATTTGTAATTGGCTTTAGCATCTTATTACCAAAGTCAATCATTTCAGGTGGAATGTTACCTAGCGTATCGACGGCTTTATCTAAGTTAAAGTAGCGTTCATCTAGAAATGCGCCGTATAAACCAGTGTCTGAAAAATCAAACGGACTTGTCATAAAGATCAAGTTTTTAATTGGCAATTCATCATGTAAAGCCGCAAAGGCTGCCGTCATCGTACCACCCATACAATAACCTAACACGGACAAGTTAGGTGCTTTTGAGTGACGCAGTACTTTTTTTGCAGCGCGCGGAATGTAGTCCATGATATAATCATCCAATTTCATACCGCTATCTTCTACGCCAGGCGTACCCCAATCTAACAGGTACACATCAAAGCCACGCTCTAATAAATATTCCACTAGGCTATTGCCAGGTGTTAAATCGAGAATATATGGTTTATTGATAAGAGCATATACAAGTAAAATTGGCGTCTTGTGTAGTTTTTCTTGAGTTGGAGTGTAACGATATAGCTTCGCTTTATTCTTTTTCCAAATCACTTCTTTTGGCGTCAATCCTACCTCTGGCTCTGCTTCCGTTGTGACAATTTCATAAGCACGCTTAAAGCGTCGAGCTGAGCTTTTATATTCGCTAGGCATTGATTTGATTAACTTTTCCCATTCTTGGATATATGGAGTTGCCATGAAAACATCCACCTTTCTTTTTAATCATGAGCGAAAAAGCACAGCCCCGACAAAACGTCAGGGCTACTTTTATATGAACGAATAATTACATGTATAAGCCACCGTTAATGTTTAGTTGTTGACCTGTGATATAAGCTCCGTCTTTAACTAAGTACACAACGCCACGTGCAATTTCATTTACTTGACCAAAGCGGCGCTTTGGAATTTTCGCAACAATATTAGCACGTACTTCTTCTGGAATTGCCATTACCATTTCAGTTTCAATAAAACCAGGGCAGATAGCATTAACCGTTACGTTTGTTTTTGCTAACTCAAGTGCCAGCGACTTTGTGAAGCCTACCATACCAGCTTTTGCAGCTGCATAGTTTGTTTGACCGAACCCGCCTGCTTGACCGATAATAGATGAAATGTTAATGATGCGGCCTGCTTCTGCTTCTACTAAGTCACCTAAAGCAGCAGAAGTTGTGTTATACACACTATGTAAATTAACATCAATCACTTTCTTCCAATCTTCTTCTCCAAGCTTTTTGAAAGAACGATCGCGCGTAATACCAGCGTTATTTACTAAGATATCAAGCTGGCCAAACGCTGCTTTTGTTTCTTCAACAAGGTGTTTAGCTTGATCTGCATACGATACGTCCGCTTGAACAGCAATCGCTGAACCGCCGTTTTCTCTAATTTCATTGACAATAGCTTCTGCAGATTCTTTACTACTGTTATAGTTTACAGCTACCTTAACACCTTGTGATGCTAATTCACGTGTAATAGCCGCTCCAATTCCTTTAGATCCACCTGTTACGATTGCTACTTTACCTTGTAATTCTGTCATCAAAAATTCCCCCTGGCCTCATCAATTGTAATTGTTCTACATAAACAGTAGTATGATGTGTTTACTTGTCCCCTTGTCTTACTTTTGAGCCGGTTGCTCGCTCGGCTTTTCTACTTTTACTTGCTCCAACAGCTCGGCTTTTAGCTGTTCACCTTGCTCTTGAATTTGCTCTTGAATTAACTCTTGCAGCACAGCTTGCGTATCCTGCTGCTCTTCAAGCAGTGACAATACCTTATCTAGCTTTTTGTCTAACGACTTTACATCTGACTTCAGCTTAGTGACTTCACGCTTGAAAGCTGGACTATCTTGCTTGTCTTCAAGATCATCGAAACGATCTTCTAACGCCTCTACCTTTTCCTCTACATTAATAACAAGTGAAGCTACGTTTGCTACATCTTCCTTTGTTGGAATGTTGACCTGTTGAAAATAGCGCCCTGTTACTTCGTTAATAGCTTGTTGATACTGAAGGTTCATGTTCAGAACGTTTCCCATCATTTGTGAGAACTCTTCTCTGTTCATATTGTCTCCAATAACTTTTCCCCAGTAAGACTCAGTTTTGTCATATACGTCTTTCCATGCTTGAAACGGATCTAACATCTTTTGCTGTTCCAATTTTCCATCTCCTTTCCACGTAATTAAAAGTGATGGCTCTCAATATGCTCATGACGAAAACGCATGTGGACATATTAGGAAGCACGAAGTAAACGCAATCATTATCATCAATAAGAACGCTTACTATTGTTTAATTTGTTTTCTACTTGCGCTAACAAAATGTAAAAGTGTTAAAAATATCTTACGTATACTATTATAGAGTTGTTTGATACGATAAACAATTCCCAATATTTGATTATTTTTGAAAAGTTTTGACAAAAATTGTCGAAACCTTTTGTTTTTTTGTCGTTTTCTAAAAAAACCCAAGGGAATGATTGACTTTTATCTCATCTAGGTGTAAATTACACATATAGAGACAAATTACCAAAAAGGGGTGATTAACTTGAGTACAAGTAAAGAAGATAACGCCTCTGCTTCAAACTCCGCTAACCTTGAAAAATCGATTAGTGGTGCACCAAAAAACTTTATGATTCCTTTTTTATTACTGAGCCTTCGGGGTTGGAATTTACATGGTTATAAGCTAATTCAACAGCTAATGAGCTTTGGCTTTACATCCGTCGACCAAGGAAACGTATATCGCACCTTGAGACAGCTTGAAAAAGATAACCTTATTACTTCACAATGGGATACATCTGCTGAAGGACCAGCTCGACGTATCTACTCATTAACGGAAGCTGGCGAACAATACTTAACGATGTGGGCTTCATCATTAGAGCAATATCAAAATATGTTGGATTCATTCTTTTCCATGTATACCGACATGTTTTTTCCATTCAGCTCAGGTACAAAAAAAGATGAGAATCAAAAGTAATTTGCATGTACAAAAGGAGTCACGTAGTTTGATGCTGCGTTTCCTTATATAAAAATAACGGCTATTTCGCGAGCTAGCTGAAATGTTAAGCCTTACACCTACGACAAACACCACTAACGTTTCATAAATTTATTCTGTTCGCAAGCCAATCAACCGAGGAGGAATTTGATTATGGCAACAGTAAAGTATGAAACAGTAATCGATGCAATGTGGGATCAATGGACAAAAGGATTAGAAAACATCGCTGAAGGAAATAAGCAAGTTGAGCTTTGGACGTTAAAAACATTAGAGCAACAGCAAGAATTTGTCTCAAAAGCAGTTGAACAACTTCAAGAAGTTGATAAGCAATGGAAAGCTGAGCTTGAAAACCTTCAGAAAAGAACAGTTGAAAATTTACGTAAAACTGCAGGCAACGCTGTGGCAGACTCATACGAAGAGTGGACGAATCGCATGAGCGAAGCATTAAGCAAGCTACAATCATTATCTGTAAACCAAAGCAAAACTGGTTATACAATGGTGAAACAAGCACAAGAGCAATACCACCAAGTCATCACACAGCTACTAGAAGAGCAAAAGAAAACGCGTGAAGAGCTTCAACAAGTATCTGATGCGTACGTAGAGCAAGTAAAATCTCTACAAAAATCATTTGCTCAATCAGTTGATCAATATGCAGTTGTAAAATAAAACAAGAAAGCCTAACTTCTTCTGAAGTTGGGCTTTTTATTATCTCCTTCAAACCATTACCAGTATGGCAAGAAAACGAGAGTACATACTACGACTACAACGATAATTATTCGTTGAACTTAAAAAAGGAGAGAATGAAACCATGGCTAAATCAAATAAATTATTAGTTCCTGGCGTTGGACAATTTTTAGATCAATACAAAGCAGAAATCGCTCAAGAATTTGGAGTAACTTTAGGCTCTGATACGGTTGCTCGTAGCAACGGATCAGTTGGTGGCGAAATTACAAAACGTCTAGTACAACAAGCTCAAGCTCATTTAAACGGGCAAAACAAATAATTTTAACAACTTCATAACATGGCTAAAAGCAGGTGCTCTAGGCACCTGCTTTTCTCATGCAAAAAAAGAGGGTGGGACATAACAAAACAAATTTCCAAAAAGAAGAACAATTCCTTTTCTCACCTCTTTACGTTGTTAGAATACGTTTGTTTTCACAATCAACAAAAAACCTGAATGATTAAAAGCGAGTAACTCTCAATCGTTCAGGTTTATCGTTAGCTGAATTACTTATGTCTCAGCCTCTTTGATTATTGATGATCTACTTTTTCCAATGCATCTTGTGCATCATCTGAACCTTCAATTTCACTTTGATTTTTACCTTTCGATAAGAACCAGCCGCCAACAGCAATTGCAATCAGCACGATCCAAAAGAAAAGTTTCCATCCTTTTGACTCTGGGAAATGCTCATCAACAATTGCTAATTCAGGGTGAGCAAGCGTATATACTGCTAATTTAACCCCTACCCAACCAACAATTAAGAACGCAGCCGTTTCTAAACCTGGGCGTTGATTTAATAATTTTACGAACCATGTTGCTGCAAAACGCATGATAATTAATCCAATTAATCCACCTGCAAAAATAACGGCGAACTGTCCACCATCTAGCCCACCAATCTTAGGTAGTGGAGTATTTGGAAGCGTGACAGCAAGAGCTACCGCTGCAAGAATTGAATCGACCGCAAACGCAATGTCTGCTAATTCTACTTTTAAAACAGTCATCCAAAAACCTGAACCCTTTTTTTCCTTTGTAACGGTTTCATCATGTTTTGACTTTTTCAAATAGCGCTTTACGAGGTGATTAATCGCGATAAACAGTAAATATACTGCTCCGATTGCCTGTACTTGCCAAACATCCACTAAGAACGAGATTGCAAATAGTGAACCAAAACGGAAGATAAATGCCCCCGCTAACCCGTAAAATAACGCTTTTTTACGCTGCTCTTCTGGTAAGTGCTTTACCATAATTGCCATTACAAGCGCATTATCGGCAGCTAAAATTCCTTCTAAGGCGATGAGAACAAGCAACACCCACCCATATTCTAATAACAATGATGCATCCATAAACATTCTCCTCTCTTTTCTCTCTTACTAATCTTTTTCCCTAATTCGGCAAAGAAAACACAAAAAGACCTTTGCCAAATATGGCAAAGGTCTTGCTAAGCATAAATAAACTCGTTATGCCAACAAAGCCGATGGACAGAATCCATGGAATGACGACTTTGTTTCAGGTTTCCCTGACGCTACTCCCCTTTACTCCTTAGACGAAGTAAGTGTATTAAGTTATTATCATAATACGTAACTTTTTCCAACTTGTCAATGGAAGAATAGTTAGTTATTTATTTCTTTCCATTCAGTATACGTGCTAACTTGTGTAAAAATGTCTCAAAATGGATGGGTTTGGTGATATAATCTTCAAGCCCCATGTTCACTTCTTTTTCAATATCATCTTGTAGCGCATTCGCTGTAACTGCCATCAACACCCATTTTTTATGAGGCGTGATGAGCTACTGCTTCTTTCAATTAAGTCTAAGGCTGTATAAGCAGCTAGAATGCCCACTACTATTGCCAGCAAAACGGTAAATAAATTATAATTCCCTTCCAGAGTCATTCGCTCCTTTCTCATAAGCAAGACGTAAAAACAGACGAACCGTTTCAAAGATTCGCCTGCTGTTACGTGCAAGTGTATTTAATTCAACTGTTAATTGACCATTAGATCATGGAGCTGCTTTTGCACTTCTTGAATTTTCAATTTCGAGATATGAGCATATTCATCAAAATTCAAAAAGTAGACTAGGTACGTTTCATTTCTAGGAGTAATATGAGAGACCTTTTCCAGATTAACAATATAAGATCGATGCGTTTGGCTAAAAACGTTTGGATCTAAATACATATAAATATCACTGATGTTTTCATATGTTCTCAACTGTGTGAATATTAAACATTTCTTTCCTGATTTTTCAATAAAAACAATCTCGTTAATTGGTATATAGTAAGTAGATCCGTTAAATTTAACAGGTAATCGCTTTGCTCTTGATTTAGTTGAGTTGTCTTTTTCTTGTTTAGCAAGCGTTTTTTTAGCGCGCTCTAAAGCTACATATAAACGCTGATTTTCAATCGGTTTAATAATATAATCAAGCGCAGATAATTCGAAAGCTTCAACCGCAAACTGATCATACCCTGTTATAAAGATAAAGCGTAAATCTGGTTTAATCTTCAAACATTCTTTGACAGCTTCTAATCCGCTCATGCTCAGCATATTAATATCTACCAAAATAAGCTCTGGACTTTGTACCATTACTTGCTGAATTAACTCTTCACCATCCCTGCAAGAGCCAATGACATCAAAGCCAGGTACCTGAGAAATAAAATATTCTAAGATTTCAATTGAATCTATATTATCATCTGCAATTAATACTTTCACAAACGTCGCTCCTTCTAACATTCTTTCTATTCCTTTTACATTATCTATTCCGTCAAATTAAAAACAAAAATGAACATTTATGCTAAGGAGAAAAATCTCGCTAGTTTCTCTCAAATTTAGTAAGTATTTGGACATCAAAAGTGTAGCATATAACCGTAACAACATATATATGAGAAATGAACTAATCAATCCATAAACCAAGTCTATCATACTACACTTCTTCCACTTATGCATAAATAAATGCCTAAAAATCGTATTTTTATATAGGTCTTTTTAACTATTAATAAGAGATGAAACAAAAACAAATAAGCCCACCAGAAGAATTCACTTCCGGTGAGCTATATGCTTCACATGCTTATTTGCCTTTTTTTACAATGTCTTGTGCTTGCTTTGATACAAAGAAGCGGCCGTTTTTATCTTGTACGACAACGCTATTCATTTCAATTTCTTTTCCATTCACAACCGCAATATTTTTGTTAACAGGAAACTCAACCGTACGCTTGTTTGATTTTACAACTAGTACAGGGTTTTGTGGATCTTGTTTATTTACTGTTACGTTAGCACCCTTAAATGCTTTTGTAGCTTCAATAAATAGCTCATCCGTTAGTTTATCTAAGTCGAAATTCATTGCTTTTGCCATATGCTTAGCAAGATCAGTATTATCGTAATGCCCCACAGGACGGTCTACTCCGTATGAATACAAGAACATGTCTTCACCCGTATGACCACCTGTCGTAAAGCCTAGATTTGCACGATTTGCCAGCAGTTTAGATAATGTTACTCCAATTGCATTTTTATCTTTCGCTGCATCTAACTGTTTCTTTTCATCAACCGTTAAGTTGTCTAGCCCGTATAAAGCAGCCACTTCTTCTTTGTTTGATAAGTCTTTATTTAGAGAGCCCATTGCACCTTCTAACGTCATTTTCGCTTTTTTCAATGGGTCAATGTACGCTGAAACAGGCGTTGTATCATAGTTTTTATCTGTATTTTTACTTCCGATTGAAATACCGCTATTACCGTGATCTGACACTACAATAACCATTGTATTTTTATCTTTTTTCGCAAATTCAACTGCTTCTCCTACAGCTTTATCAAAAGCTAACACGTCGCTTACCATTCCAACAGGATCGTTTGCATGTGCCGCCCAGTCTGGCTTACTGCCTTCAACGAATAAGAAAAATCCATCCTTGTCCTTTGAAAGCGTAGTAAGTGCTTTATCCGTCATTTCTGAAATTGTCGGCTCTTGAGGCTTTGTTTGTTTACGGTCCATTTCGTAAGCAAGCGCTGAATCTGAGAATGAACCCCAAATTTTATCTGATTTTGATTTCAATAACTCATCGCGATTTTCTACAAAATCATAGCCCTTTTCGTCAATTACTTCAACTAAGTTTTCACCGTCTTTACGGTTTTTACTACCTTCTCCTGTAACAAGTGATTGCTTACCACCACCGAGTACAACGTCTATGCCTTGGTATACTTGCTGCTCACCTAGTACATCAAAGTTATTACGATCGTGATGATGGGCTGAAAAACCAGCTGGCGTTGCGTGTTGAATTTCAGAAGTTGCCACAATTCCTGTTGCTTTTCCAGATAGCTTTGCTCCTTCTAGAACATTTGCTACTGGGCGGTACTTGTCTTCTTCTTTTATTTGTTCAACACCAGGTGTTGTGACAAGTGAAGGAAGCACTCCTACGTATCCAGAGTTAGATTTATTACCAGTAGCCAATGCTGTTCCTGCTGGTGCTGAATCCGTAATTGCTGATTCAGCTGAATAAGCGCGAACCCCTCCAGCCATTAACTGATCCATATGTAGAGGTGCACCTTTATACCATCTTGCTAATGTTGTTGTGCTTGAGCTTGTTCCGTCCGTTACCATCATAATAACGTTTTTTGGTTTTTTCTCCTGCTGTTTTGGCCCCTTCGCTTCAGTTTCCATTAATGCATTTCCTAATCCAAAAGAACCGAGTGCTACAGCACCAGCAAGCGTTGCCCCTAATAATTTCTTTTTCATTTCATCGTGCTCCCTTCATATCGCTCTTTTTTCTACATGCTTAAATCTAACAATTCTTTGTAAATGCACTTTTATGGCAATGTAAAGATTCGTTAAAATCGCGTAAATACCTGTTTACAAGCCAAAAAATCCTTCAAATGCACTAATCCTTCAGGAGAAAAGTTTCATCGCATAAAAAGGAAACACATGAACAAACTACCAATAACAGATGAGGATTGATGACAAGGAGATACTTATGTTCAAAAATTTATTTAAAAAGAACAATGCTGATCAACAACCAAAGAAAACCCTAGATGAAATTATTGAGCAATTTAGTAAATCCAGTGATTTTACGACGCTCGCTATTGGAGCTCAGCATAAGAAATACGTCATTACGTACTTTAAACAGCTCGTCCAGATGCAAAGCGTTGAAGATAAAATTATAAAGCCTATTCAGCTCATTGATTTTACGTTAACAAACGTCAACGAAGTCGAAAACGTATTACCGATTGAGGATATCTCTATCACTAAAGATACTCAAGAAATTTCAGAAAAAATGCTTCGCGGGTATGTTATGTTTCAGCTTCATACTGATGATAAAGAAGTTGCGTTAATTAAAGTTCAAAGCTTTGATACGGGATTTCGAACAGAGAATGAAACTGAAAATGAGTTTAGCGTCGTAGGTCCAAAGCTCGGATTTGTAGAAGACCTAGACGTTAATTTATATCTCATGCGAAAGACATTAATTTCTGAGCATTTGGTATTCAAGGAAATTACGGTCGGACAAAAGTCTAAAACTCGGGTAGTAATCGTTTATTTAGAGGACATCACGAATCCACAGCATGTAGATACCATGACAAAGCGCTTAGAGTCCCTTGACTTTGACGTTATTTTTGATAGCACCATGCTAGAGCAGCTCATTTCAGATAACTCCAATACTCCTTTTCCTTTGTTTTTAACAACGGAGCGAGTAGACCGCGTATTGTTTACCTTGCGAAACGGTCAAGTTGCTTTTTTCTCAAGCGGTTCTCCATATGCAGTGACGGGACCATCCACGCTGCTTGATTTTTTTATTTCACCTGAAGACTATTATTTACCGTGGGTGCTAGGCTCATTCTTTCGCTTAATTCGAATGTTTGGCGTATTTTTTTCTATTTTTGCAACGCCGCTATATGTTGCCGTTGTTACCTATCATTATGAAATGTTGCCAAAGGATTTACTGGGACCAATTGTTTTCTCAAGAACAAATGTCCCTTTTCCTCCCGTAGTAGAAGTGTTGTTCTTAGAAATAACCATCGAACTGCTTAGAGAAGCCGGAGCCAGACTACCTTCTAAAGTCGGCCAAACGCTTGGAATCGTTGGGGGAATTGTTATTGGGCAAGCAACCGTTGAAGCTGCTTTAACTAGTAACGTTTTGCTCATTATTGTTTCTCTAACTGCGCTCGCATCGTTTACAACGCCAATTTTTAAGATGTCTAATACGATTCGACTTTTGCGCTTCCCTTTTGTACTGTTTGCAGCCTTGTATGGACTGGTCGGTATCATGTTTGGCTTTTGCTACTTAATCGTTCATTTAATTCGATTACAATCCCTGGGTATGCCTTATTTAGTTCCTGTCTATCCATTTCGAGCAAAAAGCCAACGAGATACGTTGCTTAGACTTCCATATAGCAAAACGGCAAAACGCCCTGGGTATTTAAGACCTTTAAGCTGGTTCCGCTATAATCCTGAAAAATCAAAAAAGAAACAAAACCTAGACCGAGAGTAAGCAAGGAGGATATACAGCAATGAAAAAATTAATAATTATAGCTTGTTGTAGCATCTTTCTAATTAGCTGTGCGGATCGAGAAGTGATTGATGAGATACAAGTCGTGAATGCGATAGGATACGATTACGATAAGGACGAAGACAAGATTCGAGGAACCATTTTATATCCGATCTTTAAATATGGACCAACGGAAGAACCAAGCATCATTGCAGCCAAAGGCGATAGTTCTTTTGATGTCCCTCTCCATTTAAATGTTAAGTCTTCACTCCCTTTGGCATTTGGCCAATTGCGTAGCGTCATAATTGGTGAAGATTATGCCAAACACGGAATGCACGATTTAGTCAATACGCTTGCTCGAAATCCTGACTTAGGGCGTACGATTAAAGTAGCCATCACAGATGGTAATGCACATGAGATGTTAAGCTCTGTTACGAGAAAGAAAATTAAAGATTATCAGTTTATCTCAAATCTAATTGACCAGAATATTAAAACTGAAAACCTACCGCGAACCAACTTACAAACGTTTTTATTTAGTTTTTTTAGCGACGACCGCGATCCTTTTTTACCGTTGTTATCCCAAGAAAAAGATGCAATTAAATTAGAAGGAGTTGCATTGTTTAAAAATGAAAAATACATTTCTTCAATCGATATGAAAGAAGCGTTTTTAATGAAGCTACTCCTGGATGGGACGAAGCACGGTCGCTATACAATGGATATGAAGCACAAAGGGCATTCAGGCGAAGTTATTTTAGAAAATCTGCGAACCAAAACGAATTACGAATTAAAAGGGAACCGTCATAATCCCATCATTGTTGTCCATTTAAATATTGACGGCCTTGTAAAAGAGTTTCCACAATGGCTGAAACTAACAAAGCCATCTAATGTCAATATGCTTGAGAAAAAGCTAACTACGAACTTAGAAAAAGACAGTGATCGCTTAATTAAAAAGCTGCAAAAGCTTGGCGTTGACCCCATTTGTTTTACGGATTACGTTCGTAGCCGTACGCGGAACTTTGACAGCCAACGCTTTAGAGAAAACTATTCGGACATGGATATCCATGTAAAAGCGCATGTGAATCTAGTTCAAACAGGCATTAGTCAGTAGGAGGGAACAACATGGAAAACAATGTGAAAGAACAATTTCAAGTCTCTCCGTCTTTTCTGTTCTTTTTGATTCATTCCGTGCAAGTAGGGGTTGGAATGCTGGGGTTTCAAAGATATATTGTGAAGGGTGGCGGACATGACGCTTGGATTTCAGTTATTGCTTCTGGCTTAGCCGTCTCTGTGCTGTTTTGGATGTGCTTTTATGTACTAAAACGTGAAAATACGGATGTCATTCAAATTCATCGCCTGTATTTTGGAAAATGGATTGGCAATCTATTTAATATCATCTTATGCCTATACTTTTTCTCTTTTGCAATCACGATTTATCGAACATATATTGAAGTCCTCCAAGTCTGGATGTTCCCGCGGCTCACCACTTGGAGTATTTCACTTATTTATCTTCCTCTCATCTATTATATTATTTCAGGTGGTTTTCGCGTCATTACAGGTATTGCATTCTTTGGAGTCGTCCTTCCATTACCTTTATTTTTTTCATTGTTTTATCCACTTTCGCTAGGCGAAGTAAATAATATCTTACCGATTTTAGATCATAGCTTTGGTGAGTTGTTTACTTCTTTTAAAACAATGACGTTTAGCTACTTGGGGTTTGAATCGATTTTATTTTTTTATCCCTACATTAAAAATGGACCCTCTAGTTACAAGTGGGGGCAAGCTGGGCTTTTATTTACAACCGTTCTCTATACATTTTTAACAATTGTAACATTTGTTTATTTTAGTCAAGGGCAGCTTTTAAAAACGATTTGGCCGACGCTCACAATGGCTAAAATTATTGAAATTCCCTTTATTCAACGATTTGAATACGTTGTAATTTCATTATGGCTTCTTGTTGTTCTGCCAGCAATTTGTACAACCTTATGGTGCAGCGTTCGAGGGATGAAGCGAACATTTCGAGGAAAGTCTACTATTTACCTATTGGTATTTATACTAACCTTATTAGCTCTTTCAATTTTCTTTGATAATCGAAAAAACATTGACCTTTTAAATAATACCGTTTCTCAAATAGGGACATACGTTATTTATTTTTACATTCCTTTTCTATTTATTTTCAGCATTATTCGTTCGAAAATAAAAGGAAGCAAACGAACACCTGAACCACAGCAGGAACCTCAAAAAAAGAGTGAGTCACCTTCATCGTGACTCACTCTTTTTATTAGTTAAATAGCGCTACATATTCACCGTATCCCTCTTCTTCCAGCTTATCTTTAGGGACAAATCGAAGAGCGGCTGAGTTGATGCAATAGCGTAACCCTCCAGCTTCCGTCGGACCATCTTCAAAAACATGACCTAAATGTGAATTTGCAGCTTTACTACGCACTTCCGTTCGAACCATATTATGACTAACATCCATGTTTTCCTCTACCTCTTCCTTATTAATTGGCTTGGTAAAGGACGGCCAGCCGCACCCAGCATCATATTTATCTCGTGAGCTAAAGAGTGGTTCTCCAGAAACAATGTCTACATAGATTCCTTCTTCTGTATGATTCCAGAATTCATTTCGAAATGGAGGTTCGGTTGCGTCATTTTGTGTTACCTCGTATTGAATTGGCGTCAAGCGTTTTTTCAACTCTTCATCTCTACCGATATCTTTCCAGTTCTCTTTAATAAACCGATCGCGTCCGGAACCTCGACGGTACATTGAATAGCGAAATTTATTCTTTTTGTAGTAATCTTGATGATACTCTTCCGCTTCATAAAACGGCTTTGCAGGTAAAATTTGAGTTACGATAGGGCTTGAAAAACGGCCGCTCTCTTCTAGCTGTTGCTTTGAAGCTTCCGCTAGCTGCTTTTGCTCATCATTATGATAAAAGATTGCTGTTCGATAAGAGTCTCCGCGATCAGCAAACTGTCCTCCTGGATCGGTTGGATCGATTTGAGGCCAGTAAAGCTCCAATAATTTTTCATATGGAAACACTTCGGGATCAAATGTAATTTGAATCGCTTCATAGTGTCCTGTCGTTTCTGAACATACTTCTTTATACGTTGGATTTTCAGTATGGCCTCCAGTATAGCCCGATACAACTTTTAGAATGCCTGGCTGTTCGTCAAACGGCTTTACCATGCACCAAAAGCAGCCTCCAGCAAACGTGGCTAATTGATGGTTAGATTGTGTCAACGAGAAGACCTCCTCTTGATTATTTATGTTTATTATACGACTGATTAATTGAGATACCAACTATCTTGCTTCACCGACTATTATGTATAGAAAAAAAGGAAGCTATGAAGCTCCCTCTTCGTTACCCTGCCTTATTTTCATGTTCTTCGTTTTCTTTTTCATCTACGCGCTGACTCATTCGAAGCGGAATAGCTTTAATAAAGAACGTTAGGACTACACCCGTTACAACAATAAAACCAGCAGTTAGATAAACGCCTGTTAGTGAATAGCTTAGCGTTTCACGAAGAATAGATACAAAGCCATCAAATGCTTGTTGCATGGATGCTGGTACCTGTTTTTGAATATCTGCTAAGCGCGCAGGATCCATTAGTACCTGTGGATCTAGCCCCTGAAGTTTCGAAGCTAATTCAGGAGGAACAGATGCTCCGCTTACCTCTTCTGTCATATGGCTAGACATACGTGAGTTCATCATTGTTCCCATAATCGCAACCCCAACTGTACCACCAAGCTGACGGAACAATTGACTGGATGCTGTTGCTACACCTAGGTAGCGCTGTTCAACAGCATTTTGAATGATTAGCGTAAATACTGGGAAGCTCATTCCTAATCCTAAACCCACTAAAATATTGTTGATGATTACGTTTGTTGACGTCGAATCTTGATTCATTGCTGACAGTGAGAACATTCCTGCTGACATGATAGCTAAGCCAATGATTGCTAAACCTTTATACTTACCTGTTTTCGTAATATATTGTCCACCGAGCGTACTTGCAAGTACCATCGCAAGCGTCATTGGCATCATAATCAATCCAGACGCCGTTGCAGAACGACCGATAACACCTTGAATAAAGAACGGAATATACATCGCTGCTCCAAACATTCCAGCACCTAAAATAAACCCAACAACGTTTGAGAGCGTAAAGATGTTGTTACGGAATAAGTGAAGTGGTAATACCGGACTTTTTGCTTTTCGCTCGACCATAATAAAAATAGCTAACGATACAATGGTTCCAATAAACAAGCTGATGATTGGTGTTGACACCCAATCATACTTAGAACCAGCCCACGAGAACGCTAGTAGTAGCGGTACAATGGTTGTTGTTAAGAATAGTGAACCCGCATAGTCGACCTTTTCACCTTCTCGTTTTTCAACGCTTGGAAACAGCATCCAAATTAGAACGAATGCAACGATACCAAACGGTAAGAATACCCAGAAAACCCAGTGCCAGTTCGCATTATCAACAATCCAACCGCCAAGTGTTGGACCGAATACACTGGCTAAACCAAAGACTGAGCTTAGTAACCCTTGCCAACGACCGCGCTCACGCGGCGTAAATAAATCTCCAACTGCTGTAAATGCAGTCGACATAATTAAACCTCCACCCAGGCCTTGAACAGCTCGGAAGATGATCAATTGAATCATTGTATTTGAAAAACCTGCACATAGTGAACCGATGATGAAAATACCGATACCTGTTAAAATAAACGGCTTGCGTCCGTAAATATCTGAAAGCTTCCCTACTAAGATAGCTGTGATACTGGAAGCTAACATAAAGCTTGTAAATACCCAGCTATAATACTCAATTCCCTGTAGCTCAGCAATAATACGTGGCAATGCAGTACCCACAATCGTTTGGTTTACGGCTGTAAACAGCATTGCTGACATAATTGCAATCATAATGGCTACTTTTTTTCGATGTTCTAAATGTTCCATATGTCTACTCCTTTCGGTAACTAAATAATTCACCTAGTGAATCATTTTTTCGGCGTACCTGTCTCTTAGTTTGACTGTCGCTCCGCAGAACGATCAATTTTTTGAAATAATGTATTCATAATTTGAATTTCCTCATTTGTAAAATCGTTAAACCGTTCAAAAAAATATGCTCTTTTTTTTGCTTCAATTTCCTCAAATATAGCATGCCCTTTTTCAGTAATGACAATTTCAACAATTCTTCGATCTGCCTCTGACTTTTTCCGTTCCACATACCCTTTAGATAAAAGCAAATCCGTCAAAGCCGTAATATGACTAGCGGATACCTGCAGGTGCTTTGAAATGTCCGTTGATTTTTGAGGACCTTCATTTCTTAACATGCGAAGAATCATAAAAGCATTAGTTGATAGCTCCGAATCAAATACGCTGTTAATTTCTTGTCGAAGCTGACGAAATACACTGCGAAACAACAACTCCATTTCATGGAGAAGCTCATGACGTTCTTTCACTATACACACTCCTTCCTTTTACTTATATGATTAAAAAGTTAATAAAATATTTATTTCACTTAGTTAACTAAAATAGTTTTATCAAATAAACATGCTTATCGTCAAGATAAAACTTCCTAAAAGATAGTATTTTCTTTTTTCAGAAAAAAAGCCATAAAAAAAACATGCTTGCGATAAGCGTAAGCATGTCTAATACGTAAATAATCCTGTTAAAAACGTGCGCCATTTTGGAGGCTTTTTCGCGGCTGCAAACTGACTGTCTTTTAAGCGCGTTTCAAATTCCTCTACCTTTGCTTGGAGCTTTATCATCTTTTTCGTTAACTGATCAATTTCTTTTCGGTGCTCAAGAAGCTGAAACGTGACCACTTCTCCTGCTTTTTCTTCCGTTCTTTTTTCATTTTCAATTAAGCGCATTAATAGCTGGTCAATTTGCCGTTGCATTTCTTGATTAGGCTCTTCTACTTCTTTGTGCTTTGCAGACTGATAAGCCTCAAGCTTTTCTTGCAGTACAGATACCTGAGCTTCTACATCATGTAGCTTTTGGTTGTCCTTATCATCAACCGCTACTGAAGCCGCCACTTCTTCATGAGCTGACCACTTCTCATAAAGTTCATCCATTTGTTTTTGAAGCTGCTCAATGCGATCATCACTTGCTTCAACCACTTTCACAACCGCTTGGCGATTCCGATTGTTCTTAAACTCCTCAAGCTTCGTAACATTTTCTTCTGTAAACTCCCAGTGTCCAGCATCATTTCGTTGAATATCAATGTCTGCAAGCTTTGCCCATTTCAAAACCGTACTCGGATGAATTCCTAACTGTTTGGCCACGTCAAGCGTTTTTATTGCCATCGTAATCCCTCCATCTTCTTGTTATACTAGCAACTTCGCTACGAAACAAAGATTCCCTTCATTCGTGACAAAACTAGAAGGAATTCGGCAAAGAAAGTGGGAATTCAACAAAGAAGGAGCTGCAACATAACGAAATAATCCCTTCTCAAAGACGAAACATTATTTCTTCAACATCACTAGGTTGTAAGAACAAGCTCGTTCTATTACGCTACGGACACTCGCTTTTCGCGGGGAGGAAGCTGAACCTCTACATTTTTGGTTTTAATTACATACGAAACACTCTTATTCCATTTCGTTTCAACAAACCAATCAAACGGCACTTATTACGAAAGGAAACTTAGACCTATTACAGCGACATTACTTCTAAAGGAGCTTGTTTGTATGAAATATCTCTTATTAATAACAGCTCTATGTACCACAGCTGTTTTACTCTTCAAACCATTATCCACTTGGACCATCATATTTATCTGTACAGTCATGTGGAGCAGCGTATATGTGTACATGAAACGAGTTTCTTTTACCCATCCTATTTCGTGGATTTCATGCACGTTCTCAATTTGTATAGTCAGCGGCATGTGGTGTACTAACTCACCTTTACTACTCCTACTATTACTGGCTGTGCTATTGATGTACTACTTTGAAATCGCAAGCGTACATAATTACCTATTCTCGATTAGTAAACGCGAACTTGCAGCATCAGCTGAACTCTCAAAAGTAAATGAAGTATTCCAACAAATTCGGGCTGAGCGACATGATTTTATGAAGCATATTAGCGCCGTGTCCTACCTTATGGATAGTAAGCAACATCAAAAAGCCAATGCATATATGCAGCAATATGTGGATGCACTTCAGAACACCAATACATACATGCAAGGCGAAAGCGGACATATCGCTTCCATGCTATATCAATGGAAACAACAAGCAGCCCAAGATAACATTGAGCTAGTCTTTCAGTTTGAAAACCCGTTATCACAGCTTCCTATCACAAAGCTTAATCAAATGAACCTATTGGTAAACCTTTTGGAAAATGCCTTTGATGCGGCACGGTGCACAGACGAGAAGTATATTTGTATTAAATCTCTAGTTAAAAGTGGAATTTATATACTGGAAGTGACCAATTCCACACCTCCACTCTCTAATGAGCTGCAGGATCAACTATTCAAACAGTTTAACAAAACCACCAAATCAGGAAGCCATGAAGGACTTGGGACATTTGTCATTCATGAGCTAGTTCGGCACTCTAACGGCTATCTGGATTATCTTTATTACCACCAGCGTTTAACCGTTAAACTGAAATTTCCAATTGTTGTATAGCCTTTTAATTTGTTAGCAATCGTACAAACTAATGATACACGCTGGCAAAAGTCCACCTTGTGAAATCATAGGTAAAATAATATTCTTTTTTAATTAAATGGCTTGCATTTATCTCTAAAAACGAATATTATATATCATGTTGCTTTTAATGTTCGTTATTTTTGGAGGTACTTATGTTTAAGTTACAAGAAGCTAACACGAATGCTAAAACAGAGGTTTTAGCTGGAATTACTACGTTTTTAACAATGGTTTATATCGTGGTTGTAAACCCTGTAATTTTATCAGATGCAGGTGTACCGTTTGATCAAGTATTTATGGCAACCATCATTTCAGCCGTTATTGGTACGTTGTGGATGGCACTTGCCGCCAATTATCCAATTGCAATTGCGCCAGGTATGGGATTAAACGCATATTTTGCATACTCTGTTGTCGGTTCACACGGTAACATCGATTATAGAATTGCTTTTGCGGCCGTGTTTGTCGCAGGTATTATTTTCGTTATTTTGTCGCTCACGCCGTTTCGTGAGAAATTAATCGAAGCCATTCCAGGCAACTTAAAACATGGAATTACAGCTGGTATTGGCCTTTTCATCGCCTTTGTCGGCCTTCGTTCAGCAGGTATTATTGTCGCAAACGAATCCAACCTTGTAGGCTTAGGAGATCTTCAATCTCCTGGCGTTGTACTCACTTTAGTGGGATTGGCCATTACCATTGCGCTATATGCAATGAATATCAACGGGGCATTGTTTTTCGGTATGCTTATTACAGCCGTTATCGCGCTTTTCACAGGTCAGCTTTCATTTGACCAAGGGTTTGTGTCTGCCCCTTCTCTACCAGAAGGACTCCTAATTACCAATCCGCTAACTGCGTTTGGTGACGTTATTCAGCACGGTTTGTATGCTGTTGTATTTTCTTTCTTACTGGTAACCATTTTTGATACAACAGGTACGATGATTGGTGTAGCACAACAAGCAGGATTAATGAAAGATAACCATATGCCAAAAGCACGCCAAGCTCTTCTTGCAGATTCTTTTGGTACATCAATTGGTGCAATGTTTGGAACAAGTCCAACAACTGCTTTCATTGAGTCTTCAGCTGGTGTTGCTGCAGGTGGACGTACAGGTTTAACTGGCGTAACCGTAGCTCTTTTATTCATTATTGCTGCGTTCTTTAGCCCGCTTGTAAGCGCCGTTTCAGGCATTGCAGCGATTACGTCTCCAGCTTTAATTATTGTAGGTAGCTTAATGATGGGCTCTATTGCAAAGATTAACTGGAGCGAATTTGATGAAGCATTCCCTGCGTTTCTTGTTATTTTAACAATGCCTCTGACATCAAGCATTGCAACTGGAATTGCGCTAGGTTTTATCTCACATCCACTAATGAAGATTGTAAAAGGTAAAGCAAAAGAGGTTCACCCCCTTGTTTATGTATTTGCTGTTCTATTCTTATATCAACTTGTGTTTTTACCACACTAAAAGCGATGCTTATGCATCGCTTTTTTATTTGAGATACGTTGGATTTAAGTGGAATCCTTTTCGTTATTTGGTATACTGAATATACAGAAAACGTCTTCATTGAAAGGAGCTTCATATGAAAAAACAGCTTGGCACGCTTATGTTTATCATGTTTATGATTTTTGTCGGATTCGGCATTATTATTCCGATTGTGCCAGAAGTCATTCGCATAACTGGAGCTAGCTCAGTTAACCTTGGACTCTTAATGGCAAGTTATTCTATCGCATCTTTCTTGATCGCTCCATTTTGGGGAAGTCTATCTGACCGAAAAGGTAGAAGACCCGTTCTTCTTACGGGCTTAATCGGATTTAGCGCTAGTTTCTTTATTTTTTCATTCGCTAATGACTCACTCGTTCTGATGTACATATCACGTATTCTTGGAGGTTTATTTGCCGGAGCGGTTATTCCATGTGCATTCGCTTACGCTTCTGATATTACCACGGAAGAAAATCGCACAAAAGCAATGGGCCTTTTAGGAATGACAATCGGGCTTGGCTTTATTTTTGGACCAGCATTAGGTGGACTGTTATCGTCCGTGAGCTTATTTTTCCCATTTACCATTTCAGGGATATTGGCACTAATTATGACGACCTATGCTTTCTTTGCATTACCGGAATCGCTCCAGCAAGAAAGCGTCTCTCAGGAAAAGAAAACTACGCTGCAAGATTTCAACACGGATTTTAAAGGCGCAATGAAGTATTTATATTTACTCTCCTTTTTTGGAACGTTTACGCTAGCTGGCCTTGAAGCAACTTTTCAATTTTTTCAAATCGAACGCATTGATGTAACCCCTACCATGATTGGCTGGATGTTTATGGCCAGTGGCGTTACGCAAGCTGTTATTCAAGGCGGGGTTTTACAGCGATTTAAGCAAGGAAATGAGAAAAAGCTAATTGCTGTTGGTTTAATTGTCTCAGCGGTCGGATTTGCATCCATTTTATTTTCATCCAATTTATTTAACGCAACGGTTTTCCTTTGCATCTTTACAGCCGGCAATGCCCTTATTCGCCCTTGTGTACTCGCTCTGATTACCCTTAAAACGAATATCGGCTATGGGTCAGCTTCAGGTATTAATTCATCAATGGATAGCTTAGGAAGGATTTTCGGGCCTCTGATGGGAGCCTTTGCTTTTGAACTGAACAGCATGTATCCATTTTTAATTGGAGCTGTATTAACATTCGGTGCGCTCCTTCTGCTTCAACGTCATATTGAACTCGACTATTCACCCAAAGAAATAACACCTAGCTCTTAACTAAGAAAAGACTTTAGCTTTTTTGGCTAAAGTCTTTTCTTATCGCTTGAAATACCTGGACGATTTCATCATAAAACACCATAGTACCTAAACCGATAACCAACAGTATAGTTGAATTGAAAGCACACCCACATCTAAAAAGACGCTCCTCACTATTAAGATGAGGCCAACAACGAAACCGCGATCAGAAGGAGCTTTTAAATCATCAGCTTCTTTCTCTTCTTCATATAGTTCGCTCTCTGATTTATCTTCAGCTACTTGTTCAGTGCTTGACTGTTTTTTCAAAAGCTCATCTAACGTCACATTATAAAATTCAACTTGCTCAATGTATACTGCTTCCTCTTTATCATCTAAGAATTTCACCGTGTACTTATTGTAATATTTTCAATTCTCTTTTCCGATTTTAAGTTATTATCTCCATCAAATTCTACCACTCCAAATTTATGATCGATTGTTTCATAAAAAGCTAATAAAGAGTTTGCAACAGGTTGTGGAGTTGTTTGTAACAGAACGTCTAATCCTTCTAATTCTTTATATTTACTAAACTCCCTCACTAATTGTTCCCGTGAATTGCTACATGCTGATAAACATAGTAAGAAAAGTGCTAACACCGCTATAAAAAGCTCGTTCATATAATTCCCCCTCCTTTTTAATTCTACATCCATTACAATTAATTTCCTATATATCCATAACATAAAAATTACCATTTTCGTCAATTTTATTGCTTTGGAAATAAAATTGACGAAAATAGCACATTCTCAAATTAAAAAGTAAATACCATAAGATTTCATTACGTGAAGGGGGAAATGGCGAAAGTTTAGCAATCTTTAATAAAATAACCCTTAAGCTTATAATGCTTTTCTGACTCAATATAAGCTCTTTTTCTCTTTTACAATACATTTACGTTTACGACGAATAAAAGCCCAGAAGCAATCTTCTAGGCTTTTATTCGTCGTCCTCTAAGAAGTCTAGTACGCGATCAATAAATTGTTCGCTACCTTCGTCATTTCCATGTTCAATTAACAGCTCCATGTTCAGCCTCCTTTTAAAATTGTTAGAATATTCTTGTTTTATACCTTACCACAATTCCAACCAAGTTGTAACGGTTATTTTGTGTAAAAATTTCGACAAATATCATCTCTTTTCAACGAAAAAAGAAAAGAGAGAAGATAAGCATCTTATCATGATTATAGACAAGACTGCAATTGATATGAATACAACCTTAAGCGTATGTACCTTTCAGCCATCCAACTCGCTTTAATTTTGCTATACAAGCTTCTTTTAAACCTTCTTCTGTGTAGCCCTCAATAACTTTGCAGTCAATTCCAATGGCATACGTATCCCTTCCGCTCTTTACTACAATTTCGTAAAACGTCTCAAGCTTTCTACAGGTAAAATCATTAATCTCCTTCAATTGATTTAATACATCGTTTAACACTTCTTCATGATTCTTTATAATCGTTTGTGTCATCCGTATCTCTCCTTCTAATAAAATCAAAAAAGCTCATTTTGCTTTAGATGCAAAATGAGCTTTCACCCGTCTTATCACCCAAAGCTAATGCTTTGCTGGTAGGAGCACCTTACGTTGGTAGGTTGCTGTGGAGTCATAGAGCCAGATCTCTCGTCCACTCGTGATAACTTTTTAAATTAGATTTCATTATACCAAATATCTCCTATTTAGCAAGAGTATTTTTTAAATTTTTCTTTTTTTCAGTTTTGTCACTCTTTTTAACCTATGCATAGTAAAGCGAGAATATTTTCCTTTCTTTACGTAAAAACTAACAAAAAAAACGTAATGTAATTCTTTAATTAAATCCTTGGATAATTTTCTGATTATTCTTTCATTTGACCAAACTCTACCTTTGCTTATAAAATGAAGATTTGTAGAAAGGAGCACGAAAAACTATATGTATACGTATCAAATTGGCAATCAAACAATTGACTACAAAATTAAAGTCGTTCCAAATAAAACCGATATTACGGTCCAAATTTGTGACAATGAAGGGGTAACCGTAATTATCCCACGAGGCTTAAACGAGCACAACGTTCGCTCTGTTATTTCTCGTAAAGCGACTTGGATTTTAAAACAACTTAACGGTGGTAATCAACCAACCGAAGCAAAAAAACCAGCTGCTAAAAAAGCCGAAAAAGCAAAAACTGAGAACAAAACGCCAGCTGCACCTAAAGCAAAGACGTCATCTTTTGAAAACGATGACAAATTTTCGTATTTAGGTCGTCAGTACCGCTTAAACATCATTCGTGATAATGTGGAGCAACCTGAGATGACGTTCCGTGCTAAATTTATCGCAACAGTGCCATCATCCTGGTCTGAACAAGAAACAAACGAGGGAATTCAAAACCTTTTAACAGAATGGTACCAAGGACGAGCAAATGAAAAATTCAGCGAAGCACTAAAAACAGTGAAAAAACAAGCAGCAGATGCACCTGACTCTGTAGCGTGGAAGGAACTGCAAGATACATATGCAACGATGGAAAACGGTGAGCTAGTATTGAACTGGCGTCTACTTCTAGCACCATTAACAACAATTGAATATGTGATTGCTTCACAATTTACAGATGCAGACTCATTATTTGAAGATGCAGCAGAGCGTAAACAATGGTTAGAAGAAAATAGCTTACAAGCATTCTAATCAGCTAACAGCAAAACACCCATCCTAAACTACACAAAGGACGGGTGTTTTTGCATATTGTGTTTTGTTAAAACTTAATTATAATAAAAAATGTTTATAGTTGAATAATATAGGTTAAGTATATGTAAAGGTAGTATAAAATTTAATTTTGCTCCTTTATCTATCTTCAGAAAGGATGTGCACCTAATGAAAGGACAAAGCTTTTTCATTTTAGGTCTTATTTTCGCTCTTATTATTGCTATCTTAGCTGTCATCAACAATGAGCCAGTTCAATTTAACTATGTCTTTGGCTCACAAGACTGGCCACTTATTTTAATTATTTTAACATCGGCTGTATTCGGTGGTGTCGTCGCTGCTTCACTAAGCTTTGTTAAAATCACTCAGCTTAAAAGTAAAAACAAGCAACAAACAAAACGAATTGCCGAACTAGAAACGCAACTAGCCACTCACTCAGAACCACAAGCTGATCTAGAAAAACCTTTATCAACACAAGGTGAACCATCAGCTTAATATAGAGATATACTAAAATCCTGCTTTCCCAACACTACGGGAGGGCAGGGTTTTTTGTTTTTCCTCCTTACCCCTTATAACCAATTATTATAATAAAGGGTGTATTAGCTATGTCAGTAGCCTGTGAGTGAAATGGGAAACGTTTGACTCCTACGGAATTACCAAGACGGCTTGAAACCCCGCAGAAACGCAATGACGAGGAAGGCAGGCGCGAGCCACGTGGAAAGCGAACAATCCGGAGTGAAAATCACGACCCATTGCATGCGTCTTCCCTCCTATGAAAATATGAATAACACGCATATACAAATGGAAATCTTTAGCTAACAATGGTACAATCAATTCTGTTCTTTATTCTTTCTATTTGATTTAACAAAACGATTCACTTAAAAAAAGAAGGTGCTCTTATATTGAGAAAAACTCGCATAAAACGAGAAATCATAATCTATTGCTCCATCATTCTCGGAACACTTCTCTTTTCTCTTATTGTGCAACAGTATTTCTTTCAGCCTTATACCGTTAAAGGAGATTCTATGAATCCTACGCTTCAAGAAGGCAACCGTATTATTATTAATAAACTAAGCAACTATCAACGCTTCGATCTCGTCGTCCTTCACTCTCCTCATGACCAAGACGAGTACCTCGTTAAAAGAATAATCGGTGTTGCAGGCGAAAAGATTGAATACATTGATGACCAGCTCTATATTAATAACCAAAAAGTAAGTGAACCTCACTTACATAAATACCTACAGCATATCCCGACATACGAACGCTTCACTGAAAACTTCTCTACCGAAGAACTCGTAAATGACGGCATCATTCCTCATGGATTCGTCCTTGTACTCGGAGACAACCGTAGAATAAGCCGCGATGGCCGACACTTCGGATTAACACCTGTCTCAGACATCGTTGGTGAAGTCGATGTGAAATATTGGCCTCTGACTGATCTCAAACTAATGCACTAAAAAAAGGAGCGGCGTCCGCTCCTTTTTTAATACCCATTCTCTTCATACAACTCAAGCGGAAGGCCGTCTGGATCTGCAAAAAACGTAAATAACCTTCCTGTTAACTCATCCACTCGAATCGGTTCTACCTCAATGCCTCTACTCTCTAACTCTACTTTTGCTGCTTCCACGTCTTCAACAGCAAAAGCTAAATGCCGAAGACCACAAGCCTCTGGTTGTGATGGACGAGCTGGAGGATTTGGAAATGAAAACAACTCAATTTGTACTCCTGGCGCTAGCTCTAAGTCTAGCTTATAAGAGTCGCGATGCTCTCGATATGTCTCTTCTAAAATACGCGCTCCTAGCTTTTCTACATAAAACGCTTTTGATTGCTCATAATTACTTGCGATGATTGCTACATGGTGAATTCTCTTAAACTCCATCCTTGCCCTCCTATGTAATCATTGCTTTCATCATAACCGAGCAACTAAAAAAAGAAAAGACACATTTACTATTTTAGGAAATTCTCTTTCCGTTCGTATCGTTTAAACTAATTTCCCACTCTGTTCAATCGTTTTTTTGTCATCAAACATAGTTTTATAGTATACTATTTTTCAAATCAATTTTTGAGCGACTATACTATTTATTCCTATTACTACTTGAAGGGAGGTGGTTTTCTGATGGGATTGCGATGTATAAAATTAGCAAGCTTGCAGAGATGGCATTTATAACAAAACGCACGGTAAATTACTATTCAAAAGAATTACTCGTACATCTTCGTCTTATTGAAGCTTTAAAACAAAAAGGGCTTTTGCTTAGAAAAAGGAAGCAACAATTGGAGAATACATCCCATATAGAAAACAAGACCCTCCTTCATAAAGACGAGCTTATAACAACATCATTATACACGACGACAAAAAGTGTAGCGTCAAGAATAAAAGGCTTAATGACGGTGAAAAAACTTCTGTTAAGCAATCACTAGAGCCACTCTCACGCACTCACTTCTCATGCTCTTGTCGTAATTTGATTATTTACAGGAGGTGTTTACTTACTTTGCTTACGCAGAGTAAGTATGTTCATTGATAACCATTAATTTAATTTTAGTTGCCTTTTTAATTGCTTTAACTGCTTATTTTGTTGCGACAGAGTTTGCGATTGTAAAACTTCGTAGCTCTCGTGTCGATCAGCTCGTAGCAGAAGGTCGAAAAGGAGCGGTCGCAGTGAAGACCGTCACGACTCACCTAGATGAATACTTATCCGCATGTCAGCTTGGTATTACCATTACAGCACTTGGATTAGGTTGGCTAGGTGAACCAACAGTTGAGCGCATTTTAAATCCAGTTTTCGCAGACTTAGGTGTTCCATCTTCCGTTTCACACGTGCTTTCGTTTGTAATCGCTTTTGCGTCGGTTACGTTTTTCCACGTCGTTGTTGGAGAGTTAGCACCGAAAACGGCGGCGATTCAAAAAGCTGAAACGGTGACGCTTCTGTTTGCACCACCGTTAATTGTCTTTTATAAAGTCATGTTTCCTTTCATTTGGTTACTTAACGGTTCAGCTCGCTTATTAACAGGCTTATTTGGATTAAAACCAGCCTCAGAGCACGAGCTAGCGCACAGTGAAGAAGAGCTTCGCATCATCTTATCAGAAAGCTATAAAGGCGGCGAAATTAATCAATCTGAATACAAATATGTAAACAACATTTTTGAATTTGACAACCGCGTTGCTCGTGAAATCATGGTGCCAAGAACTGAAATGGCCGTTGTTTCTGAAGACGATACAATTGACGAATTTTTAAAAGTGGCTGTAGAAGATCGCTATACTCGTTATCCAATTACCATTGATGGGGATAAAGATAATATTATCGGCCTTGTCAACATCAAAGAAATTCTAAACGATGTGGTCTTAAACGATGCTGTGCGTAATCAGCCTGTCAAAACGTATATGAAACCAATTATTCAAGTCATTGAATCAGTCCCAATTCAAGATTTACTACTATCCATGCAGAAACAGCGTACGCATATGGCGGTGCTTATTGATGAATATGGTGGTACAGCTGGTATTGTAACGGTTGAAGATATTTTAGAAGAGATTGTTGGGGAAATTCGCGATGAGTTTGATACAGATGAAAAGCCGTATGTTCAAAAGCTTAGCGATCAACACTTTATCTTCAATTCAAAAGTATTGCTTGATGAAGTAAATGAAGTGCTTGATATTCAACTTGAGCACGAAGACATCGATACGCTCGGTGGATGGATGCTTCTTCAAAACATTGATATTCAAGAAAATGAATCCGTCACTCTATACGGATATGAATTCACGGCAAAAGAAATGGACGGACATCAAATGAAAGAAGTAGAAGTTCGTCAATTATCTCAGGAAGAAAACGAAGTGCAACAAGAAGCACTAAAAATTGAAATATAACCGAAAAAGCTGCCTCGAGGCAGCTTTTTTCATTTCTGAACAACTAATGGATAGCTATCTTCAAAATGCATAGCTACAGCATCTACTATAAGCGGACCTTTCTGTAAAACTTTCGTACTTGTAAGTTTTGAAAAGCCATCTCCACCTTCTTGCAGATAGTTTGACAGAGCAATCGTATACGTTTGAGTCAGTTCAATCGGCTCACCGCTTTCTGCTTTAATCTCTTCAATCCGCTCACCAAACGGCGCTAAGTCATTCCATTCCACTGTAATGCCCACTGTTTGTAAAGCTGCATCATATTTTTCACTCCACTGCTGTTCCAAAATTTCGTACAGGTCTCCCCCTGTTACTTCAATCTTGACGAGATGATGCTCAAAAGGAAAAGCTGTATACAAATCTTTTTTCGTCACGTCGCCCTTCGGAAGGCTCGCTCGAATTCCCCCATGATGAACAAGCGCGATATCCGCCTGCATTTCTTTTCTGCTTGCTTCTGCCACAAGCTGAGCAAGAGGCGACTCAGCTCGCTCATTTTTTTTACGCGTCAGCTGATAAGGAAGCGTTCCAATGCTTTTACCAGCATCCGTACCAAGCTGATCTTTATACGTTTGTAAAAACGTCATTACTTTTGGGTCTGGCTTTACGGATTCATGTTCTACGGGTACAATTTCCGCTTGTTTGTAAGCAATCTCTTCAGTACGCTTATCAACCCCAAGCTCAACTTGTGAAAAAGCTTTTCCATAGGAGTAAGCCTGAACGAGCAGCTTATCATCGACAACGGTATTAGCGTACTGATGGTTATGAGCTCCTAGCATGACGTCTACTTCGTCATCTACTTTATATGCCATTTCAGCTAAATCTTCCTTTGGATTCCCACCATTTTGATCAGACTGCACAGAAACATGAGCTAAGACGACAATAGAACGTATGCCCTGCTCTTTCAGTTGTTTTACGCTTTTGTTAATGGCATTTACCTCATCGGTAATCATTACTTCTTCTCGACTATTTGCCAAAACAAAATCGTTTGTATCCGTTGTGACAACTCCGATAAAGCCCATGTTCACTCCGTTTATTTTTTTGATGACATACGGCCGAAACACGGTTTCACCCGTTTTCTTATCTAAAATGTTGGCTGAGGTGTACTGTGCTGTAGCTCCTTTAAAGTTTCCTTTTTCCTGAGGGGATTCACCATGAATTAAGCGCTTCATTTCTGCTACTCCACGATCAAATTCATGATTGCCTGGCGTACCAATATCAACGTTTAGCAAATTTAAAAATTCAATTGTTGGTTCATCATTAAATAACGAAGAAATAGGAGGGCTCCCACCGACCATATCACCGGTGTGAACGAGAAGCGTGTGCGGATTTTTTTCTTGGTATGCTTGCAAATGAGAAGCGAGATACTCAGCTCCTCCTACTCGTTTACCTTGGAGCTGCTGATATTGATCTAACTGACCGTGAAGGTCGTTTATTCCTAAAAGTTGCACGTGAATTAAATCATTAGACGAGGCTGTAAAATGCGTTTGGAAAGCATGGTGATACGTGGTAAACAATAAGATCCCTACAAGTAAAAGCATAGCTATACGTTGAAATAATCTCATTTCATATCCCCTCCTCATGCTGTTATCGTTAGGCTACCATAGAAGCATTAAGGAAGTATGAACGATATGTAAAGACAAATATAACAAAAAGCGCATCAGCTAGGTCTGATACGCTTTTATCATGAAAATAAAATGCTTTTTTCTACTTGCTTTAAATGATAAAAGTAACCTTTCTTACTCATCAGCTCAGAGAACGAACCAACTTCAACCACTCTGCCTTCATCCATGACAATAATTTGATCCATCCGCTCTAAGCCAGCAAGACGGTGGCTAATGAAGATAAGCGTTGCGTCCTTTGCTTTTTGTGTTAGCTCGGCAATCACTTTTTGTTCCGTTAGCAAGTCCATTGATGAGAAAGGTTCATCCAGTAGCCAAATTCGGCCTTTTTTCAAAAATGCACGAGCCATTGCTAACTTTTGACGCTCGCCTCCAGATAGGTTTTCACCTTTTTCTAAGATGCGATCATCGAGCTCATACGCATGTAGCTCCACCGCTTGTAACGCTGCTTTTAACTCGATATCAGACGCGTTATCATTTGCTAGCAGGAGGTTGTCACGAACCGTCCCGTAGAAAAAATGATTTTCCTGCATCACGACATTCGTATAGCTCCACAAATCTTCTTGTTCAACATTCGTTAAGAACTCTTGATTAATGGATATGGTGCCTGAGGTAGGCTCATACAGCTTGACGAGCAGTTGAAACAAAGTGGATTTACCAGAACCACTAGGTCCTACAATTGCCGTTTTTGAGCCAGCTGAAAACGTAACAGAGACATCATCTAGTACGTTGCGATTTCCATACGCAAATGATAGATTTCTCACTTCTACGTCCATCGGTTCATCTTGAAGCACAGCTGAAACACGCTTCTTCACTTCTTTCTGGTTACCCATAACAGAAAACAGCTGCGCCGAAGAGCGACGGCTATCTTCGAAATGAGTCGGAAATGCAGCCATTGGAACTGCATATTCAAATACATTCAGTCCAATCATAATAAGCATTGCTAGGAATAACCCGTCCAGCTCGCCTCGCGTGACGTCATAGACGCCGAATAAAGTTACGGCCCAGCATACGAACATGGAAATAACTAAGCTCCACGATTGGCTTGCGTTTTCCGCTTCTTGCTTTCTTGCTTGAGCGCTTAAATAAAGCTTAGATAATTCAGTTAGCTTTCCTTGCTTTTCTCCTACTTTTTGATGAACTTTTAAATCTCGAAACCCGTATAAAAACTCCGTTGTTTCTGCTGATAGCTCACTTCTGAGCTCTTGAGTAGATGCTTTTAAACGCTGCTGCCTCCACGCAGCAAGCATGGGTACAACAACCCCCGTGAGGAGCATTCCAATAGCTAAGGTCACGCTAATCCAAACTGAGTAAAACAATGTAAAGAAAATGGTGCTAATGAAAACAAAGAAAAAAACGATTGGCGGATAGAATACCCGCAGGAAAAAGTTTTGTAAATTTTCTACGTCTCCAACAATTCGTGCTAGTAAATCCCCGCTGCGGTACTGATGAAGTACGCTAGGCATGAGCGGTTCTAATTTTTCAAAAAAGCGTACGCGCAGGTTTCCCAAAATCGTAAAAGTTGCTCGGTGTGAATAATAACGCTCCGCATATTTTGTTACAGCTTTTGCAATACCAAACAGCTTTAAAAGCGCAAGCATAACCGTTAACGTATACAGCGGTGGAATAAGAGCTGCTTTGGAGATGACATACCCGCTTGCACCGAATAAAGAGATGCCGATGAGCCCTGCTAGTACACCGAATATCGTCGTATATACAATATCCTTTTTTTCTTTCAGTACAATTGTGCTGATTGTCAGTAAGTTTCTCATCTAACACCCTCTCCTTGCTGCGCCTGCATCATGTCGCGGTAGCTGTCAATGCGCGTCATTAATTCATCATGCGTTCCTGAATCAATGACTTTTCCGTCTTGCAAATAAACAATTTGGTCCGCATTTCGAATCGTATAAAGTCGATGAGCAACGGTAATCATGGTTGCTCGCTCACTTAGCTCTTTAATGGATGATTGTAGAATTTGTTCCGTTACTAAATCGAGACCAGTTGTCGGTTCATCAAATACAATGAGAGAAGGCTGCTTAATAAATGCACGAGCTAGTGCAAGGCGCTGTTTCTCACCGCCAGAGAGGCCTCTTCCCCCTTCACCTATCAGCGTATCAAAGCCAGCTTCCATCGACTGAATAAGCGGTAACAGCCCCGCTTTTTCGGCTGCTTTTATAAGTTCTGCTTCCGTCACTTGAGTTTGTGTACCAAGGCAAATATTTTCTTTAATCGTTCCGGAAAATAAATACGGGTGCTGAGAAATATAGCTGATAGATTCAAACCAATCCGCTTCGCTAATGTCAGTTCGCTGTTTTCCATTAATGACTACTTGTCCTTCTGTTGGATCAATTAAACCCGAAATCAATCGAAGCAGCGTTGTTTTTCCTGATCCGTTTGGACCGATAATCGCTACTTTTTCAAACGGCTTAATGATTAACGAAACGTCACGTAATGAAAATGCTCCTTCTTGATAAGAAAAATGAATATCATCCAGCACGATATGAGCAGGTTGCCCTTGCTCTACTCGATGATTTCCCCACTTCACTCCGTGTTCGGAAGCTTCAAGCTCTTCTTTGATTTTATTCGTTGCCCCGATGCTACCTCTTCCAGCGTGAAATGCACTACCTAAATCTCGAAGCGATAGATAAAAATCCGGTGCGAGAATTAAAATAAAAAACGATGCAAAAAACGTAATATTTTCAAATACAACAAGGCGTAGGCCAAGCTCAAAGGCGATGAGACCAACGCTTAGCATCGCAATAAACTCCAGTGCCAGAGAAGATGAAAATGCTGTTTTCAAAACATCCATTGTCGCATCACGAAATTCAAAGCTTTTCTCTTTCATCTTGTCTTTTTGCACCTTTGCTTTGCGCATGAGCTTCAGCGTCGTTAATCCTTGCAGAACATCGAGGAAATGACCTGAAAAAGCCGTCATTTTTTCCATTTGAACATCCGCTTTTTTTTGCGTTTTTAACCCGATCACAATCATATAAATCGGGAAAAATGGTGCGGTTATCATCATTAATAATCCTGAAAACCAGTGCTGCGTAAACACGGCAAGTAAGATAATAAGCGGCAAAATACTCGTTTGGATGACCTGCGGAATATAGAAGCTAAAGTAGTTATCCACTTCATCAATCGCATCCATCGCTACGCTCGCTTTTTTACCCGTTTGGCCGCTTAACGAAGCTTGTAAAGGGTTGTTTGCATATTTTTCAAAAAGCTCTTCTCGGATTTCACCCTTCACTTTTTCACCAAGCTTAATTCCTAGTTTTCTTGATAGATAGATAAACAGCACCCGAGCAGTTAAGACAATTAATAAATAAATAAAAGAAGGAAGCACGTCTTGAAACGACGCGTCCTTCAAGAAGATTTGGTCGACAATGTACACAAAGAAATATGCTTGGCCAACTAACATCACACCGTTTAGCAACGATGATAGGATGAGCGGAATCATCATTTTTTTATGTGCAAATGCTCGTTTTCTCAGCAGTTCCATACACAATCGGTCTCCTTACGTTTAGTTAGCAGTACTTACTGATAAGGGCTTTTTCCTTTTGCCCCCCAGATGAACAAAAACACAATTGCACCAACCACAAGCAACACAGGTGCTATCATAATCAAAAACGTATTCACATTTCGTCCCTCCTTCACTTCTTACCCTGCACGTACTCGTTATCAAATAGAAACAGTCGCATCAATAAGTATAATGATGGAACGAGCAAGCATAGTCCTGCAAGAAAGGAAATGATAAGCGTGATGGCCATTGTATCGTTTGTGAAGCTATCATAAATCGTCACGTGCGGATAGAGTAAGTACGGTAAATGCGCCGCTCCGTACCCGTAAAATGCTGTGGCAAACTGCAGCATGACAAAGATAAATGATAAACCAAGACGCTTTTTCTTCCAGATAAAATAAACGGCTCCGACAAAGAACAAGAATGACAAAACAAACAGCCACGATACATTTAACATTTTCGCAAAGTGCTCACTGTTATGATCTGACATGGCCCAAAAGACAAGGAAGCTAGCCAAAATCGTAGGTGTACTCCAAAACAATGCGTATTTACGCAAAATGCGAAATGCCCCTTCATCTCCTGCTTTGTGCGCGTAAAAGGTTAAAAAACAAGCAGAAATATACAGAACGCTCACCACTGCAAGAAGCACAACGGCCCATGAATAAAAGCTGGTGAACAACGCCCCGTAGTCAAGTGAAACATTCGTGCCGTTTAGCTTAATATAACCACCTTCTGAAATCGTCAAGACGATGGAAAGTGAAGCTGGAATTAAAAGTCCCGTTGCTCCGTATAAAAGTTGATAGCCTAGACGCCCTTTGTTTCCATAGTGGTGAAACGCATAGTACGAACCGCGAAGCGCAATTAAGATAATTGCGATGCTTCCAGGAACCAACAGTGCCGTTCCGTAATAATAAGCAAGAGACGGGAAGAAACCAACTAATCCAACATAGAAGAAAATCAAGAATACGTTCGTTACTTCCCATACCGGAGACAAGTAACGATTGATTACTTTTTGTACAACATGTCCTTTCCCTGTCACCGATGCATAGTAGTTAAAGAACCCTGCTCCAAAGTCAATTGAAGCAACGATTAAATAACCGTATAAAAATGTCCATAGTACCGTGATACCAATTACTTCATAGCTCATAGTAGTCCTCCCTATTCAATCCCGCGTTTTTTCAATTCTTTTTCGACAGGATTTGCTCTAAAGGTACGAATAAGAACCGTCACGGCCGATACAATTAAAATGACGTATAAAGCAGCGAACAGATAAAGCATAATATCAACGTGCTGAGACGTTGTTGCTCCTTCTGCTGTACGCATAACGCCTCGAATAATCCAAGGCTGACGTCCTTCTTCTGTAAAGAACCATCCTGCTTCAATCGCAAGCATCGCTAGCGGCCCACCGGCTACTATTAAGTTAAGAAGCGGTTTGTTAAGCGGATTCCATGATTTTTTCTTTTTCATCACAATGTAAATAAATGAAATGAACGCAAGTCCCATTCCAATTGCAACCATCAAGTCGAACATGTAGTGAACAACAAGTGGCGGCCAATCTTCCTTAGGGTATTCTTCAAGCCCAATGACTTCAGCTCCCGGAGTTCCGTGAGCTAAAATACTGAGCGCATACGGAATTTCAAGCGCGTACTTCACTTCGTTATCTTCGGTTAAAATACCGCCTAAAATTAGCGAAGCTTCTTCCATTGTTTCAAAATGCCATTCAGCCGCTGCGAGTTTTTCAGGCTGATAGTTTGCTAAATATTTGCCTGACAAATCTCCAACAAGTGCCGTTACAATGGCAAAGACAAACGCAACGACCATTGATAAATGCAGCGCTTTTTTATGATAAACGTGATCGCGTCCTCGTAAAATTGCAAAAGCTGCAATAGCTGCAAGCACAAACGCAGACGTTAAATAAGCCGAGGATAAAACGTGCGACACTTTTGTCGGCGTCGCCGGGTTGAGCATAGCCGCAATCGGATTAATATTTGAAAGCACGCCGTTTTCATATGTGAAGCCCAGCGGTGCGTTCATAAATGAGTTTACCGTTGTAATAAAGAAACCCGATGCGGTTGCACCAAGCGCAGCTGGAATTAACAGCAGCAAGTGATACATTTTATTTTTGAAGCGATCCCACGTATATAAATAAATTCCGAGGAAAATAGCTTCAAAGAAGAACGCAAATGTTTCTAAAAAGAGCGGAAAGCTAATGGTTTGACCAGCTACCTGCATAAAGTTTGGCCATAGCAAACTCAGCTGCAGTGCAATCGCTGTACCTGTCACAACTCCGACAGCAACCGTGATGATATATCCGCGTGCCCATCTTCTAGCGAGCAAGTGGTAGTGTTCATCGTTTCGTTTAATTCCTATCCATTCAGCAAGTGCAATTAAGAGTGGAACCCCGACTCCTAATGTTGAGAAAATCGTATGCACAGCTAGTGTTAAACCGGTTAAGATTCGACTATACAAGACCGGATCATACTCAAACACAAACATTTCCTCCTTTATGTAGGAAGAGAATTTTCTCTTCTCTTAGCAGATTGTAGTTCCTAGTTTAAAAACTTCTTTTATAGTTGACCATACTGTTCACCATTTTGTTAAAGTTTGTTCACAATTTCACAATCTTAATTTCGACACAATTTTAGAAGGTCCTGTAAAAAAACAAGCTGAAATATAAAAAAGTCATGATCCCTTCTCAAAGAAGAATCATGACTGTTTTAACATCGTTAGGTTGTAAGAACACGTTCGTTCCATTCCACTCTTTTTTTAAATTGGTTTCCGAATTATCTCTCAATCGTTCCGATAAATCGCTAACCGAAAGACTTATGTCTCCGCCTCTTTTACTCTTCATTTCTCTTTTTTACTAAATAGTGTCCGTATGTAAAAGTTAGAAAAAACACAAGTCCTACAACGCTTCCTACTAGCAATCCACTTTGAAGGTTTCCATCGGGACCAGCTGTCACAATTAGTGTAAACACTCCTCCAAGCAGGAAGCTGCCAAGGGGAATAATATAATAAGGAACAAGATTTTCACGTTTGTTGTCATAAACATCCACTGATATCTTCAAATTTAAGTAACCTAATACAACAGCCGTTAAAATAAAAATAAACCAAAGGGGGTTTTCATAAGCATGTAAAATACCGTTTTGTAACCCGTCATAAACTAATAAGGATAAAATCCCTAATGTTTGAATGATAAAAGCCACTCGAATATTTTTTAAGTTTTGAACAATAAGGCGTTCATCTTTTATTTTCTTCATTGGAGCCCTCTCTTTCTACCCAAAAAACATCGTTAAGCGTTTGATCGACTGCATAACAAATTTCTAAACATAGTTTTAAAGTTGGATTATATTTCCCTTTTTCAATTAGGCTAATCGTTTGCCTTGTTACGCCAACCTTCTCAGCCAACTCACTTTGAGTTAAATCTGCTTGAACTCGAAATAACTTCACATTATTTTTAACTATATACCAATTACTTCCATTTTAATTGTAACATATACATGACATAATTCAATATATATATTACATTTTATCACAAATAAAAAAGCCGCCCTAACTTGTAGAGACGACTTTTAATAACCACGCTGCACTGCTGGATGAAGGAGCTGATAGATGACGGCTTCGTCACTGTGTTGTCTTGTTGCGGTTCTCGCTTCTTCCATCGTACCGATAAACTGTACTTCTCCCTCTTTTAACACAGCAAATCGGTGGCATAAACCTAGAATTTCATTCAAGTCATGCGTAATATAGATGACTGTTTTTCCTTCTCTCGTAAGCTTTTGAATGTATCTGCCAATCTCCATTTTCGACTGCAAATCAATTCCCACCGTCGGCTCGTCCATAAGTAAAATCGCTGGTTTATGAATGAGCGCAACGGCGATATTGAGCTTCCGCTTCATTCCGCCTGATAAATTTTGAACCTTTTCGCTCCATTTCCCCTCTAGCTGCACAGATTTACAAAGTGTTTTTAGCTCATCATCTGATACGGATCGCCCCGTCATTTTACTCCACAGTCGCATGTTTTCTTTTACCGTCAGTTCTTCCCACAGTGCAATATCTTGCGGGACGTAGCCAATTTGACTGCGAATGTGCTTTTTAGCTTTTTTTAAACGCTGACCGTTGATGACCACTTCGCCACCCGAAGGCTTAGTGAGCGTTGCTAAAATGGATAAAAGCGTAGACTTCCCTGCACCGTTTGGTCCTAGCAGTCCCAGTACCTCACCTTTTTTTACATGCAAAGACACTTTATTTAATGATTTTTTTCTTCCATAACGCTTACTTACTTTTTCAATTGAAATCACGTAATCGACCTCACATTCCACACTGCTTTTAACCATAATAAAATGGTGATGACTAGTATTGTTCCAAGCTGAATCCAAAGTTCTTTAGCAAGTACAAGCTGCTGCGTAACCAATAGATGCTGAGGAATCCATGTAGCAATTGCGCCTAGCCGCTCCGCTATGTCACTGATTGGGAAAAATACGCCCCCGATAATACTGAGCATCATCGCAATCAAGAATCCTGCGGTATAGTAGCGCCCGAGGTGACGTGATTCCGTAGCTAGCCAAAAGCTAAACGCTAAGCAAAAGCAGAGATATATAAGCATTAGCAGCAGTACTCTGCTATCTGTCACCGCTCCGACTTTCAAAAAGAAGAAAAAGCTCAGGACAGTTTGGATGATCAAAACAAACCCATATGCTGCTACCGATTGATACACATAAGACATGACGCCTTTTGGCAAGGTCTTCATTCGCTTGAAAATAGGCCCTTTTTCCTTTAGGACCCATTCCATCGCCATGAGCGACACAACAAGCGTCAAAAAGCCCCACAGCGGAACAGAGCGATTTATAGTCTGTTGCTTCTCATCAGGTTGTGCACCTTCTTGTCCACCAGTCACATATTGAATGGTCATTAACGGTTCTGGCTTCCACTGCTCGTCCGTATAGCGATACGCATCTTCCCATAGGGTTTCGGGCTTTTCCCAACGATAACGTTCATACAAGCGTTCTACTTGAATAGCAGCTTTACTGTTGCTCGATAAGCGAGTTACTTCACTAGCAATCACTTCTTCTACAACGCTCGTCGCAACTGACGCTGGCATTTTCACCAGCTCAATCGTTTCTTCATAATCTTCTTTTTTAATATTATCCATAAAGCCTTCTCGAACGATAAATAAGCTATCTACTTCATTTCGGAGAAGCTTTTTTTCTCCTTCATCAGCCGTTGTAGCTATCAATTTAATTCTCTCATTCGTCGTAACTCGCTGGATTACTTCCTTAGAAAGTTTACTTTGGTCTTCATCCGCAATGGCAACTGGAATCTTCACATCGTTCTCAACGTTTTGAAGAAACATTTGGCCTACATAAGCACCTGCAGCAGGAAGCACCAGAAGAAGTATCAATAAAAATGGCTTTCGGATAATAGCCTTCAGCTTCTCCATCATGAGATTCATAGGCTCACTCTCCTTTTTTGAAACAGTGCCGTCCAGAGGAGCGACAAGCTAAAAGCAGTGAGACCGTAAACGACGAGCCAGCTCATTGATTCTGACCAGTCTACTGACTCATAGCCTCCAAATAAGCCAAACATCATCTGCAGCGACCAGGCGTTAACAGACCAGGTTTGAAGCATTAGCAACCACTCTGGTAAATAAACGCTAGGTAAAATATGTCCGCCTACAAGAGAAGCTGCAGCAAGGAACAGAACGCCTACTAGCTGATACAGCTTTTCACTGACGAAGATAGCTTGCAAGAGAGCAAACGTTGCTAAAAAAGCGAATGAACTAGCTGCAACGCTGCCAATTAGTTGCCCCCACGTGTACGATAGTGACAAGTCAAGCTTCTCTATTCCTACTGCGTATAATCCTAGCGCTAAAACGAAAACGAGTAAGAACATACTGCTAAACTGAGCAAGATGAACGTGTAGTGAGGATACTCCGTGCGTCTGCATACGCTTAAGCACTGAATTTGAATGAAGTCCTTTTACAAAAAGCATGCTGCTGTAGCTCCAAATCATGAGCAGTACTAAAAAGAACGAGAGAATATAATACTGCTTCATATCTTGCTGAAATAAAGACGTCGCTATTCGTTCTTCAAACACGCTTCCACGATCAAGAACATGAAGCCCAAATGAAAGAAGGCTGCGACGAAATTCAGATTGTCTCTCTTCCGTGCTGGCTCCTTCTTCTTGTAGAAAGTGATCGATTGTATTAATGCCGCTTTGAGCAGCGGATGTATAGTCAGCTGCGCTATCCATGACATAGCGAAAAAGCTGGGCTTGAAGCGGCTTGTTTTTATTCCCCACTACAACAAGAGGCATGTTTTCTCCCGTTGCAATCGAATGACTAAAGCCATCTGGTAAAACAACAAACGCCGCAATCTCGTCTTTGGACAGCATTTGTTGTGCTTCTGTTTTTGTTGGATACACAGGATTGATAAGTGAGCTTAACTGCTCACTTTCCGTTAACTGTTTGATGACGTATTCTGTTTGAAGCGTATCATCTTCATCGACAATTGCCACCGGAAACTTTTGTATCCGTGCTTCATCCTCCATTGTTTCTGTTAGTATGACCCCTGCTCCTATTAAGAATAGAACAGGAGCAAGTAGAAGCAGGCTAAAAGACTTCCAGTTTTTTAGCATCGCCTTCCATGTGAATGAGCATAAATAAAAGAATATCTTCACCTGCTCTTCTCTCCCTGCATTATTACATTAGAATTGTAACTAGGTATGATAGTTTACTATATGGTTGTACAAGTAGATTCAGACCTACTGCAAACCTGATAAATTTAACAAAGCGGATAACATGCTGCACACGTCATCCGCTTTTGTATGAACTACTAACTGTTAAGATTAAGAAATATCAAGATCCATCATTAAACCTTGTAAGTTTGTGTAGAAGTCTTCTTGAATCTTCATTAAATCAACTGGCGTAATATCTTTTACGTTTTTACCGTTCTTAGAATCAATTGCTGGAATATCCGCCGCGTCTTTTAATTCAGAATTTGAGTTAATCTTTAAGTTGATATCAGCTGAATCTGTCGGCATACCAACTTTTAAGTTAATATCAAACTTGTAATCTGACTTTCCTTTTGAAGCATCAATGTTTTGATCTTGCTTAAGGTCACCGCTGAACGTGTAGCCAGGAGCTTGATCACCCAAGTCAAGCGTGAATTTGCGATCAGCTGTTTGTTTCGCATCCGTTTTTCCATTCACAACTGAATCCATTGTGAACTTTAAGTTTAGGTCTTCTGTTGTTGAATCAGAAGCGTTAACGCTAGCAACTAACTTTTCAGAACTCTTCTCTCCGTCAGCTGTAATGTCGTTTGTCACATCAAGCTCTACTTTGCTATCATTGTTGTCATTTCCAATCGTAAGAGCTAGCTGTTGAGCACGCTTGTTGTCCGCGTATTCTACATCTTTTGTTGCTACTTTTACATTTCCTACATTGTCTTTGTCATCAGCTGAAGTTGCAGCAAACTCTACGTTACGATCCACAATTACTTCATCATCATTGATGTAAACTGTTGATTTAAAGCCTTTAGGGAATTTAAGATCTTTCACATCTGTTTTAAATTCGTCCAAGCCTTCTTTTAGCTGTTTTTTCACTTCTTTTTCATCTGTTAATTCAGCCATTTCTGGATCTGTTGCAGCAGATGATTCAGCAATCGTTGCAACGCGTTTTGCAATGATTGTTTGTAGCTCATCATCCTTTGCCATTTCCGCTACAAGCTTTTGAACAAATTTCTCCGTTTGTTCTTGGTTCATTTCAAGCTTTAGACGCGTGAATTTTAACGTTTCATCACCTTGTTTATACTCAGCGTTCTTTTCTTTTGTAAAGTAGTCTTCATCTAAGTTATCATAGAAGAACTTTCCGTATTTTGTTGCAATTGCTTTCTTTTCTTTCTCCGTTAGTTCTAAATCTTCCACCTTAATTTGGTTTAGTTCTAGCTTATCTGGACCCGTATATGATGGGTCAAACATGCGCATAACCTGACCATACTCATCAAGGTTTAAATAGAAGAATTGATTTGCTAAAATTGGTGCTTTAAAACCAATTTGTTCCTTTGTTTGATAACCTTCTACGTCAAGTGCTTTTGTGTTACCAATATCAAGCGTTAATGAACCATATGTTTCTTGCTTTTTAGGGTCTTGCTCTGTTTTTACATTAATCGTCGATTTGCTAATCATATCTTGAATCATTTGATAAGATGGATCAGCAGCAAGTGAGTTCATTGAAAAATCACCGCTGATAGAAGCCGCTGAGCTTGATGGTTGCTCTAGTGCTTTTTCTTGGAATGCTAAGCTTTCGCCATATTTCGTTTCAATTTCTTCGGCCATTTTGTTGTATGTATTCACTTCAGATATTAAATATAATTGCTTTGGTGATTTCGTGAATACATAGCCAAACGTAACCGCTGCACCAATAAGCACAAATAAAATCGCCAATCCGATGATTAACTTTGTTGGTGCTTTTCTCGGAGCTGGAGCTGTTTCTAAGGAAGCAGCAGTTTCTTCTCTTGTTTTGTTTTCATCGCTCATACGTTTTACATCCTCCTGTAAATAATTGTTTGTTTGGTCCCTTGTACATGATAAGGAATCATTACCAGTATTTCTAGTCGTTCGACAAAAAAAGACATTTTTTAGTTCATTTAGCTGATAAAAAGAAGATACCTAACAGATACAAAGACTCATTTTTCATTCCCCTATATAACCAGATTAAAACCAAATTCATTAAATTTTACCAAAAATATGAATCTGTCAGTTCCTAACGAAGTAGATCTTTTTTATAGTTCGATAGAAGGCTATCACTTCTCCTCCTTTTTACTCCATTTTTTCCTATCTTCCAAAAGCTCAACGATGATATGTATATGAACATTGACTTAGCATCATGTTAAAAGAAAGGAAAACGAGCCTTTTTTCACAATAAAAAAGAGTTTGGGACATAACAAAATGATTGCTTCTAAAAGACGAACACTAGCTGTTCCCACCTCTTTGGTTTGTCTGAACACGTTCGTTCCATTGCGCTACGGCCACTCGCTTTCCGCGGGGAGGAACTCTCAATCTTTCAGGTTTATCATTGACTGAATTACTTATTTCCCAGCCTCTCTTACGAATTAATTTGAAGTCGCTGTTGAATAAATAGAAATACGTTAACTAAGCTGTTTTCTTCAAATACACTTACATCTTGCTTTTTAAATTCCCCTTGCTCATGATAATAGCTAATTTGGCCAATTCCTTTCTCTTCGTTCATGTCGATATGAAAGCTAAGCGGCGTTCCTAAAATCGAGCCATCTTCATCTCGCTGAATAATTTGACAAAGCGTTTTATCTCCCTGCGGTTCATATAAAAAATCATAGCCGTACTGACGAGCTAACTTTTCTGTTTGCATAAGAATAATTTTTGTAACTGACGTTTCGTTCATACAACTTCTCCCTTATCTGTACTTACTTCTTTTAGTATATCATAGCTCATTTTATCGTTTGTACCAAGAGTTTGGGACATAACAAAATGATTGCTTCTAAGAGACGAATACTAGCTGTTCCCATCTCTTTGGTTTGTCTGAACACGTTCGTTCCATTACGCTACGGTCACTCGCTTTCCGCGGGATCTCCGTTTTCCCTCTCTTTCCCGCAGGAGTCGAGTGTCCCACGCTCCATTCCACCCTGTTTCCAACATTGTTTTTCACAATCAGCAAAAAACCTGAATGATTAAAAGTTATGAACTCTCAATCGTTCAGGTTTATCATTGGCTGAATTACTTATGTCCCAGCCTCTTCATTATAATAATTTGATAACACCTTTCGCACCTTGTTTTTGATAACCTGTCTTTCTAATCTCTACTTCTTTTCCTTCTGGTAAATTAGTAAACACAACAGGTGTAACAAGTGACGTAGCATTCTTTTTCACATAATCGAGATCGATTTGTAATAACGGTGTGCCTGGCTCAATACGTTCGCCTTCGTTCACGAGTGTTGTAAACCCTTCACCTTTTAGCTCAACCGTATCGATTCCAACATGAATTAATAATTCTAGCCCAGTATCTGTTTTCAAACCAAACGCGTGCTTGGTTGGGAAAATACTAATGACTTCACCTGAAATTGGTGAATGAAGCGCATTATTAACAGGTTCAATCGCAAAACCATCGCCCATCAGCTTAGCAGAGAACACTTGGTCAGGGACTTTTTCAAGCGGCATAACCACCCCTTCAAACGGTAAGCTAAATTCGTCAAGCACGCCTTCGCTTGGCTTTGGATCACCTTTCACTGATGCACTTGCCATTACTTTTTCGCCTCGAACAAGCTGCTTCATCGCATTAGCTACAAACTCTACTTCCGTTCCAACAATGACTTGAACGCTCGTTTTTGCAACCTTCATCACACCGCGAGCACCGTTCTTCTTAAGCTGCCCTTCATTAACCGCACTCGAGTCTTTTACCTGTAGACGCAAGCGTGTTGCACAGTTATCAATTTCAACAAGATTTTCTTTTCCACCCAAACCTTCAATAAAATGAGCAGCCATGTTTACATGTTTATCATCTGATAATACCACCGCTTCTTCACCATCTGTTTCATCGTCTTCGCGGCCAGGCGTTTTTAAATTAAGCGCTTTAATCAGCCAGTAAAATAACGCGAAGTAAGTCGCTGCATAGATGAGGCCGATTCCTCCCAGTAGCAGTGGCTTTTGCGCAATTCCAAAGTTTAAGAAATAGTCAATGGCACCTGCTGAAAAACCAAAGCCGTGATGAATATCAAGCATGACGGCAAGCCCCATTGAAATTCCTGTTAGCAAAGCATGTACTATGTATAAAACAGGGGCAATAAACATAAATAAAAACTCAATTGGTTCTGTAATTCCTGTTAAAAATGAGGTAAATGCTAGTCCAATAAGCATTCCTGATACGAGCTTTCGCTTTTCTTTTTTAGCAGCTGCTACCATCGCAAGCGCGGCTGCTGGAAGACCAAACATCATCACTGGGAAGAAACCTGTCATAAACGTTCCCGCTGTTGGATCTCCTTTAAAGAAGCGATTTAAATCCCCTGTCGCTCCGTTAAATTCCCCGAATACAAACCACACTAAGCTGTTCAAAATATGATGTAGCCCTAGTGGGATCAGCATACGGTTTAAAAAACCAAAAATACCTGCACCAAGAGCACCAGCACCCGTTAGCCATTCACCAATGTTGTTAATTTGATCTTGGATTGGAGGCCAAATAACGCCAAACAAACCGGCGATAGCAAGCATCACAACCGACGTGATAATTGGTACAAAGCGTTTACCAGCAAAAAACCCTAGCCATTCCGGCAGTTTTATATCTGAAAAACGATTGTATAAAAGACCCGCAACTATACCGGCTACAATTCCACCAAGTACGCCCATATCAATCGTTTTATCAAGCGCAACGGCTCCTTTTGTTAGAACGAAATAACCAATGACACCTGCAAGAGCAGCTGCTCCGCTTCCATCTTTGGATAACCCAACTGCAATTCCAAGAGCAAATAAAAGTGCTAAGTTAGCGAAGATAGCATCTCCTGCTTGCGCCATAAATGGGATATCTAATAAATCAGGTTGACCTAAGCGCAGCAATAGCGCTGCGGCAGGTAAGACGGCGATGGGTAGCATAAGCGACTTCCCTACACGTTGTAAAAATTGGAACATTTCTTCATCCCCTTATCTCTATATTTACTAACATCCTACCATGAGGTGTTCTAGTTGTCTATACCAATTATGCGCTTTCATTACCTTTATATAAGTGTTAACAGTTCTTACAACATAAAAAATCACAACTGGTATAGACAACTAATTTCAAAAGAGCTACACTAATCATATACATTCGACAAAGACAAAGGAGAGACTTATGTTATGAACAAACCGCTGGTCATTTACAACGTAACGGTTTATGGCGAAACAACCGTCTATCCAAACGGATATCTGAAAATAGAAAACGGGTTAATAACTGAGCTAGGTAGTATTCACGATTATCAAAAGAGCTCAAACGATCGAGTTATTGAGTATTCTCCTGATTTCATCGTCGTTCCAGGAGCAATCGACGTCCACATTCACGGAGCTGGGAACGCAGATGCGATGGACGCAACAGAAGATGCGTTGAAAACAATGGCTGCTACCCTTCCAAAAGAAGGAACAACAAGCTTTCTTCCGACTACAATGACGCAGTCTGTAGAAGCCATTAACGATGCTCTGATCGCATGCGGACATTTTATTACAAACAACCAAAATAACGCCCAAGCAGAAGCGCTAGGCATTCACTTAGAAGGCCCTTTTATTTCAGCCAAGCGAGCAGGTGCTCAGCCTCTCCACCATATTCAACAGCCAAGCGTTGAGCAGTTTAAGCGCTGGCAAGATTTAGCACAACATCATATTCGACTTGTGACGCTTGCTCCTGAAGAATTAGGTGGAACAGAGCTTGTGAAGTACTTAAACCAAACAAACGTAGTTGCTTCAATTGGACATTCAGATGCTACGTATGAAGAAGTAGTTGCAGCTATTGGAGCCGGGGCATCGCACGTAACTCACCTATACAACGGGATGCGCGGCATTCATCACCGTGAGCCAGGCGTACTAGGTGCAGCTTACCTGCGCGAAGAGCTCTATACAGAGCTTATTGCTGACGGCATTCATTCACATAAAGAAATGGTCAAGCTTGCCTATCAGCAAATTTCAAGCGAGCGCTTAATTTTAATCACTGATTCACTACGTGCTAAATGGTTGGAAAGCGGTGTTTATGACCTTGGTGGTCAGCCCGTTCACGTAAACGAAACAATGGCTACATTAGGGGATGGAACGCTTGCAGGCAGCATTTTAAAAATGAATGACGCAATGAAAAACATGATAGACTTTACCAGCTGTAGCGTATCAGACGTTATCCAAATGACTGCTGTTAATCCAGCAAAGCAAATTGGTGTTTTCAACCGTAAAGGCAGTTTAAAGGTAGGAAAAGATGGAGATTGCGTTGTACTGAATAAAAACTTCGACGTGCAGCTTACAGTGTGTCGTGGACATATCGCATATGAACAGGGGGAACAATAATGAATATCATCTCAGTAAAAGATTATAAAGAAATGAGCCAAACCGCAGCTGGTATTATTATTAACAAAGTAAAGAGTGATCCTTCAATCACGCTTGGTTTAGCTACTGGTGGAACACCTAAAGGTTTATATGAAGCTCTTATTCAAGACCATCAAACAAATGGAACGTCTTATGAGCAAGTGCACACATTTAATCTAGATGAGTATGTCGGCCTTTCTGCTGATAATCCAAACAGCTATCGTTACTATATGGTGGATACGCTTTTGGGTCACCTCGATGTAGCTCTTAATCAAACATTTATTCCAAACGGGACAGCAGAAGATGCAGAAGCAGAATGTGAGCGCTACGAAGCTCTTATTGAACAACTTGGTGGCATTGACCTCCAAATCTTAGGAATTGGTCGTAACGGGCACATTGGCTTTAATGAACCAGGTACGCCTTTTTCATCTAAAACACATGTGGTCACGCTTGCTTCTTCTACAAGACAAGCAAACGCTCGTTACTTTTCATCCATTGATGAAGTACCGACTCATGCCATAACCATGGGCATTTCATCTATTATGAACAGCACTGAAATTTTATTATTAGCGTCTGGAGAAGATAAAGCAGATGCCATCTATCATTTACTTGAAGGAACAGTAACGGAAGAGTTTCCTGCTTCCATCTTAAAGAACCATCAGGCTGTTACAATTATCGCTGATGAGAAGGCATTATCTCGTACAAACTTATAGCGGATTGTAGTATGATCGATGTAAAGGAGGAATTGTGCATGATTGACAAAAATTCACCTCTGCCGATTTACACACAGATTGAAGATGGAATTCGTTCTCAAATTGAAAACGGAGAGCTTAAACCTCACGATGCAATTCCATCCGAGCGAGAGTATGCAACACAGTTTCAAATTAGCCGTATGACAGTAAGACAAGCAATTACAAACCTTGTAAATGAAGGCCTTTTATATCGTGAAAAAGGACGCGGAACGTTCGTTTCTGAACAAAAAATTGAGCAGCAGCTTGTAGGCTTAACGAGCTTTACAGAAGATATGAAGGCAAGGGGCTTCACGCCAAGTAGCCGCTTGCTTCACTTTGAAATTATTCCCGCTACAGCAAAAATTGCGTCTCAGCTTTCGATTCAAGTGCATCACCCCGTCTATGAAATCACACGTATTCGATTGGCAGATGGAATTCCAATGGCCATTGAAACGGTCTATATGTCCGCTAATCTAATCAAAGGCGTGACGGAAGCCATTATCCAACAATCGCTTTATAACTATGTCGAACAGCAAAGCGAATTAAAAATTGGACATGCTACACAAACGTTAGAAGCCATTGTGGCTACAGAAAACGAAACGGAACACTTGCAGGTAGCAAAGGGATCCCCTATCCTTCTGATTCAACGCTACACATACTTAGAAGATGGCACGCCGCTAGAAGTTGTGAGGTCAGCGTACCGTGCAGATCGCTATAAGTTTACCGTAAGCATAAATCGGACATAGAAAAACCTCGTTGCAAAGCGAGGTTTACTTTGAAAGCGAATCCAATTCCAATTTCCAAAAGCTATGGGGTTTCATCGCTTCTTTATCAATTTCTTCAAAACGCTCGCGCATTTCGCGAATTAATATATTTGGAACATGACCATCAACTTCGGGACGTTCATCTCGTAATACGAAAGGCTGGATATATTCGTAAAATAGTTCAACAAACTGTAAAAACTGTACAAGCGATGAGTTGATTAGACGCTCGCAGTCATCGTTTGAAACATCTAACAGTACAATGTTGCCATTGTCACCATGTAAACAGATAGGATCGCCTAGCTTTGTCATCCCTAAAAACCAATAAAGCTGATAGCGAGCAGATAAATGAAGCGTCTCACACAAAGTGCATAGCTGATTTTTAGAGGACATGAATTCAAACAATGGAGCAACATCTCGCGGTAGCCCAACTTCAGCTAGCAGCTTTTTAGTCTCCAAATCAACTTTAAGCGGTGCTAATTGACTTTTGTCAAACAGTATTCGCTTTTCTTTGCGTTGTTTTACTTTCTTCAACCTCTGTCACTCCCTCTACCCTACTATGCTTATTGTCTACTATTTTATTTACACTGTCACCTATTCGTTTCAGTCATAACATTTCTTTATATTTCGATACAAAAGAATGCATAAATTTCATAAAATATTGACAATACCTTTTCTTTTTCTATAGATTTAATGTAACTGACCGATATAGTGTAGTGAGAAATAGTAGCAAAAGCAGCCTCTCTCTTACTATATGTGAAGAAAGCAAGGAATACATCAGCTGAAGGATGCATTTTTCTCCATTTATTCCCTACTTAAAAGGAGCGAGCTGTTTTATGCAATATAAGCGTGAAGAGCCTTTTCGTTTTACATTTGCAAAGCCCATTGTTGGCACGTTTTTCATTAAAAAATACGATGGAAAAGACATCGAAAGTAAACTGGCTCCACTTGCCATTATTGATTTATCACCAAGAGGGATGAAGCTAATCACACCACTAGATCTTCCAGTATTTCAAAAATCTATTGAGCTTACCGTTAACTTTTCTTTACTGGATGAAAACCTTACAATCACTGGTTTGGCCGTCTGGAAAGAAAAATCAAATCATGAGTTTTTATACGGGATTGAAGCATTTACAGATGAAAACCAGCAGCAGTTATTATTAGATACATTAAAACAATATGCAAAAGAGTATCGAAAAAGGTAGCACGTAATGCAGATTGACGAGAAACCTGTAAGGTTCTCGTCAATCTGATGAATGAAAACATTCATGCTTTTTTGCTCGTTTATTTCCCTGTAAACCAACTGCTTAGATGCTCACCCCACAGCCGCTTGCCTTCCTTCGTTAACTTACTTTCTTTTGTGACATAAGGAGAGATTTCATAAGGCCATAGCGGAGCGTGATTGAGATAGTGAACGTGATTCTCCTTCGCCATTCCTCCGACGGCTGCTACCGCTTCTTCATAAGATTCATATTGTGAAGCATACGGTGATGACGGCTGAAGGATAAATGCTGTTTTTAATTCTTTCACTTGCGAAATGAACGCTTGAAGTTCGGGCAGCGCATCATCAATCGGCATCTCCTTCTGGCCTTCCAACATCGGAACCTCAGCTAAAACAAGGGTCGGATTTAGCTTTTGTAAGTCTTGCTGAAAAGAAGAATGAACGAGCTCTTTTGTTGTTTGATCATGATACGAATAGATTTGGATGTGAAACACGTCTTGTCCGTATGTATCTTCTAAAGATTTCTTTACGAAAGATGCCCACTCGTCCTCTTCCCTCGCTACCAGCACAAGTGAGATGGGCTTGTCTTTTATAAACGTATCTTCAATCGCACTAACCAAAAATGGGGGTAAATGCTTTGTATAGCTTGATACACCAGAAAACTGCTTTTGATGAGGTTGTGCCGTTTCCACGACTGCTGCCTGTGCCTGCCCCTCTATTTTTGTTTCCCAATGCTGAACACCTGCTACCATCACTGCGCTACATGCCGCAAAAGCTCCTACTACAATACCACTTGTCCATTTCATTCAACCGCTCCTTTCAGCATTCACTTACCTTTATTATAAAGGGGATTATGCCTATCAAACGGGACTTTCGTACGTAAAATCTCTACAAATAAAGAGGTCGTTTGCAACAATTTCTAGGGAAATAGCGCCGTTTTATCGAGAAAGCGTCATGTTTTGTCTAACAAGTTCATGGATTTGTCGACTCTGTTTTCTTAACATTTTTCAAACCTTTATTATTTATTTTCAAAGGTCTAGGACAGGAACCTTTCCATTCTTCTCTTTTCGTTCATATAATACGTTATAACAACTAGAAGAAGGTGAAGAAATGTTTTCAAACAGACCTCGTCGTAGACCTGCTTTTCCATTCCCTGGATTTGCGAGAAGACGTCCTCAAAAAAGATCTCAAGTAGCGGAATGGATGTCTTATTTTCAAGATGACCAAGGTAACATGGACTATGCAAAGATTGCCGGTGGTGCCCAGCAGGCAAAAGATTTGTATGCTCACGTAAAGCCAATGGTTACACCGTATGTGCAGAAGTTTTTAAAATAACAAAAGCACCGACTGCAAGCCTGCAGCCGGTGTTTTTGTTATTTCATCGAAGTAAAAACCTGTTGACACACTTCCATAATACCCTCTCCATAAGCAGACGATGCATGTTGATCATGAAGACCTTTCGCTTCATCAGTCGCATTAAAAAGCAAATAGCCGTGCTCCACTGCTTTTAGCATGTCGATATCGTTTCCGCTATCTCCAAAAGCGAGCGTTCGGTGATGAGCAACGTCATAGTATGCTTTCATAAAATGAACGGTGGCTGCTTTTCCTGTACCTTTTGGAATAAAATCAACATCGTACGCATTTTCGGGGTCCCCTGCTTTTGGATTGCATCGATTAATATTTACTTCCACTGCGTATTCATCCGCTAACTTCCTAATAACCTTCAAGACTGAATGAGTATTTTGCTCTGATTTTGTATAATAGTAATAGTTCATTTTATACCCTTGTTGACCAAACTGCGTTTGAGGCGTTAAGACAACCTCATAATCAGTGCGAAGCTGATGTAAAAGCGATTGAACAGTTTCCTTTGAAAAACCGGAAGCGTCAATTTTAGCTTGCCATTCTGGTAAGCTATTCTTATTTCCTTCTTCATCAACCATATATAGCTCTGTTCCAAGATTACTGGAAATAAAATGAGGCAAATATGTTAAGTTCGCTTTCTTCATTTTCGACTCAATATGCGCGATGCTACTGCCGGTTACCCAACCAATTTTCACGTGATATTGACTACACACATCATGTAAATACCTCTCCAGTTGTTGCAGCATCGAAAGCTGTTCCACTGTGCAGGCATGCGGAAAATATGTTTCGTCAAAATCAAAGAAAATAAGTGCGTGCGTCTCTTTTCCATGAGGATATGTTTTTTTGTTCATGTTTCCCTCTCCTTTTGCTTTTTTTCAGCATACACGCTGGGAACGTTCCCAGGTCAACGACTAAATGGAGGTTTTTTATGACAACAATTCTGGATCTTGCTCGTATAAGCGGTTTATCCAAATCCACCGTTTCACGCGTGTTAAATCACCATCCCCACGTTTCACAAGAAAGCAAAGAAAAAGTAGAAAAAGCCATCCAGCAAATTGGTTACAAGCGAAATGCGCGAGGCGTTCACTTGCGCAAGAAGCAAAACCAGCTTATTGGTTTATTGGTACCTACCGTCGATCACCCTTATTTTAGTCAGTTAATCAGTGCACTCTCAGAAGCCTGTCGCCAATCTGGATACGAAACGGTCATTTATCAAAGCGATTTTCAACCATCAGAAGAGCGTTATGTCTATGACAAGCTCGCACAGCAAGAAATGGACGCTCTGGTTGTGACACATACTTTATTATCTGAACAAGAAATCAAGGAGTTGGTAGGCAATAGAATCGTCATCATTTGCAATGAACAAGCTCCTGGAAACCTTTTCGACGTCTTTTCAGTAGATGAAGAACAAGCGATATTTGATGCAACGACCCATTTACTCAAACAAGGTCGAACGCGCCTTTTACTTTGTATGGATTATGAACAGACGCCGCTTCAACAAAAAAGGCTGTGCGGATTTAAGCACGCTTTAAAAGATGCAGGGATCACCTACTCACCCGATATGAAAAGAAACGGGGTTATGACAATTGACGACGGACTTCGGCTTGGAGATACACTTTTTCAAACTGAAGATTATCCAGATGGCCTGTTGACAGGAAGTGATTTTGTAGCTATGGGTTTGCTTCATAGTGCACGAAAACATAGCGTTAACATTCCGACAGATGTATCAATTATGGGCTTTGACAACCATTCCATTGGACGCGCGAGCATTCCTTTACTCACAACGGTTGATTACCCTCTACAAACAATTGCAAAGGACGTAGCTAAAGCACTTGCTCTCCGCGTACATCAGAATGAAATGCCTCCTCGACGTAAGCTTTATAAAGCCACACTGGTTATACGAGAAACAACGTAGCACAAAATCAGGCTGCACGCCTGATTTTGTGCTTTTTCTTTATTCCAAAAAAACAATTTTCTGTTATTTATAAAAATTTACACTAGCATTTTTCTCTTTTATAACATATAATCATGCAAGCGGTTGTTTTAGTGGAGTGGACATTTGTACAAAGAAAAAACTTTCTAAAAATTATAAATATTTTATTTCTTCACATTCACAATCAATATTTTTCATGGTAAACTTACTTTTACGTATGAGCAGTATGTAGGATATGAAGCATTAATCGGAGGAACAAATGATGAAAAACTTATTGCACAAATGGAATCAAATTAGTCTAGTTACTCGAATTATAATCGGGATTATCGTCGGTGTCGTTCTGGCGTTAACGGTTCCTGAAGGAGCTAAACTCGTTACAATCTTTGGTGCGCTATTTGTAGGTGCGCTAAAAGCTGTTGCGCCTGTATTGGTATTATTTTTAGTTATGTACGCAATCGCACAGCACAGAAATGGGCAGCAAACAAATATGAAGCCTATTATTGGCTTATACCTAATCGGCACATTCCTAGCTGGACTTGTTGCCGTCATCGCAAGCTTTATTTTCCCCGTAACGCTACAGCTTAAAGAAAGCGGCGTTGAAGGATTTGAGCCTCCAGGTGAGTTAAGTGAAGTACTGGAAAAGCTATTGTTCAATATAGTGGACAACCCTATAAATGCACTGATGAACGCTAACTATATCGGCATTTTAGCGTGGGCAATCGTACTTGGTATTGCGCTTCGCCATGCACCTGATACAACCAAAAATATGATTGGCAACTTCTCAGATGCCATTTCAACAATCGTTCGCTGGGTTATTAATCTAGCACCGCTTGGTATTATGGGCCTTGTATTTGAAGCCCTTGTTACAAACGGCTTATCGGCATTGCTTGATTACGGAAAGCTTTTAGTAGTTTTATTAGGATGCATGTTCTTTATTGCTCTTGTTGTTAACCCTATTATCGTCTTTATTAATATTCGTAAAAATCCATATCCACTTGTTTTACAATGCTTACGTGAAAGCGGGATTACGGCATTCTTTACGCGTAGCTCTGCTGCGAACATTCCAGTGAATATGAATCTATGTAAAAAGCTAGATTTAGATAAAGATACATATTCAGTATCTATTCCACTAGGCGCAACAATTAACATGGCCGGTGCAGCCGTTACAATTTCTGTATTAACACTTGCAGCTGTTAATACGCTTGGCATCGAAGTTGATTTTGGTACAGCACTTATTCTTAGCATCGTAGCTGCAATATCAGCTTGCGGAGCATCTGGTGTAGCTGGTGGGTCTTTACTATTAATTCCATTAGCATGTAGCTTATTCGGAATTCCAAACGATGTAGCGATGCAAGTCGTTGCGGTGGGCTTCATCATCGGTGTTTTACAAGATTCTTGTGAAACAGCGCTCAACTCTTCTTCAGACGTACTTTTCACAGCAACTGCTGAGTATAGAAGAAAACGTAAAGAAGGAAAAGAAATTAGCCTGTAAACAGCAAAAGCCCTTTTCACGATGTGAAGAGGGCTTTTCATTTACCTATCTTATTCTGGCTTTTGCTTTGGTACTTGCTGTAGTACATCTTGAAACTTGACTTCATCTTCATCACGATAACCTTCAAACACTACTTGCTCAACCGCTGCGTGATTAAATACGTATGTGTACTGTTCATTAATGAACCCTTCTGGGTACGGAACGCCGATATAATCATAAATTTGTTGCTCTTCTCCAAGAGACATTTGCTTACGTCCATAAATGACGAGCTTTTTGTCTCCCCCTTTTAACAATACAACAGACCCGTTTGGTAATAGTGCTTGATCCATGAGTACTCCTCCTGACAAGATGATGTAGTTAATTAACACGTACGCTTAATTTTTAAATCAATATTACTTCTACTCCTATGTACTTACCATTAGGTTAACATGTAGACTTGAAAGGTAAATAGGGAAATTACCTTAAATTACCTAATTATCAGATGAGCATTTAGACCCAAACCTCAACTAAGTACAAAGATATGGTTAGAAAATAGGAAAGTAGTGTTTACCAACGGTTTTTCTGTATGTAAATGTCGGAGCATGGAAGGTGGATATGGAGCATCCTCACCTGTCACTGCCTATGAATGTTTTGTATAACGAAGAAGAGTTTGGAACATAACAAAATAATTGCACGTTTTGGGGATGATTTACTATTGTGTTAGGTATTTTTAATAAAAAAGAATGGTTTCTTATTTCAGCTGATCAAAAAGTGCTTGATCTACAACGAGCTCACTTTCAATATCTCCGGCTGGATACGAGGTCGTTACGGAAAAGCCAAGCGCTTTGTTGTTATTTACGTAACCACTTATTTGTATTCTTTTCTTAGATAACAGCTTTTCTTCCGTAAACGTGACGGATGAAACGTCATGAAATTCTTTTTGTAAATGCGTGATTACCTGGGGCTTTATTTCCTTTGCATAGGATTTTGCTTCATGATGTTGAAGCATGTATACCATCACTCCTGCAGCGACAATCGCTAACCCCAAAAGCGTAAAAATTACTTTTTTCATCAATCGCTCCCCTTTATTCTCTTATTCTTAGCTTCTATTATAGCAACGGTGGATTACCTTTTGGGTAAAACATATATGAAATTCCCCTATTACCTTGTACTACTTCGACTATCTTCACCATACATTAGTTGTAAAAAGGACGTGTTCATTTTGCTTTTCATCAATTATAACCTAATTCTGATTAGCTTCATTCTTTTCATCCTAGCTTACTTCATCGGCATAAAAAAACAAATATGGTTGCTTCCTGGATTTAACGAGCGTCGTATACGTAATAAAGAAAAAGCAAGCAAACTAGTTGGCCTCTCTAGCTTGATTGGCGGACTACTTAGTTTCACTGCTGGCTTTATCTTAGCCATTCAGCCTGAGGTTGTCATTTTAATTCTTATTGCTGGCTACCTCTTCCTAGTCATTTATACGCATAAGAAATTAGGATCCACAACAAAGAGTTTGGGACATAACACAATGATTGCTTCTAAAAGACGAACACTAGCTGTTCCCATCTCTTTGGTTTGTCTCAACACGTTCGTTCCATTGCGCTACGCTCCATTCCACCCTGTTTCCAACATTGTTTTCACAATCAACCAAAAAACCTGAGCGATTAAAAGTTATGAACTCTCAATCGTTCAGGTATAGTAGAGGCTGAACTACTTATGTCTCAGTCTCTTCTTTTCTTATTGAAAAATCTTCCCTTTAGCATCTACATAAATTGATTTCACAATGGTACGCTCAAACGGCTTTCCGTCTTTTGTTTGACCTTTGATGTCCGCAGTGATGTTGTAGACGCCTTCTTCAGCAAAGGAAGCGTTGAACTGCTGGTTTTTTTTCATATCTTTTTGCTGTTTCTTTACGACTTTCCCATTTTTCTTAATGTTTAGAGTTGCGTCTGCTTTTGCCACGTCACCTGAATGAACTACGTCGACAGAAGAAGGAGTTACGTTTTGAAGTTCAATGTCATCGTTTAAGCTACTTTTTACACTTACGTGTGAACTACTCCCACCACTTACCACCCTTACGGGTTGCTTGAAGTGGGGGCTTCTTGGGTAATCGCCACTTTTGGTAGCTGACGAAATGGACCAAGCTAACCCTCTTGTTCCAAGAGTTTATATTTTATTAGGCACTTGCTAATAAGCGGATGCCTTCTTTTTTGATATTTAGTGCTGAATTATAATCTCTATCGAGATTTAGACCACACGAACAAGCGTAAGTTCGAATGTTCATAGGCATTGGTTGG
>NZ_KQ758645.1:0-57145 GCF_001457055.1 Priestia veravalensis
CGATTGAGAGTTTCTCACTTTTAATCGTTCAGGTTTTTTGTTGATTGTGAAAACAATGTTGGAAACAGGGTGGAATGGAGCGTAGGACACTCGACTCCTGCGGGAAAGAGAGGGAAAACGGAGATCCCGCAGCGCAGCGAGGAAGCTCAGGTTCCTCCCCGCGGAAAGCGAGTGGCCGTAGCGCAATGGAACGAACGTGTTCAGACAAACCAAAAAGATTGGAACAGCTAGTGTTCGTCTCTTAGAAGCAATCATTTTGTTATGTCCCAAACTCTTTCTTTATGAACACTGATAAACAATCTCACCATTTATAATGGTGAAATGTACTTGCACTTCAAGTAGCTCATCCACGTTTATCTCAAATAAGTCCTTTTTAAACACCGTAAAGTCGCCAATGTATCCTTTTTTAATCTTTCCTTTTATATGTTCTTGGCTAGTTGCTTGGGCACTTCCTAATGTAAATAGCTGAATGGCTTGAAACATCGTTAACTTTTCTTTTGGCATATATTCAGGTAAGTCGCCTACCCCTACTTTGCGCGTTACGGCTGCGTGTATTCCTAGCAGTGGGTTAATTGGCTCTATAGGTGCATCCGAGCCTCCCGCACACATAATGCTGTTATCTAATAGAGTCTTCCATGCATAGCAATATTTTAAGTTTTCCTCACCTATCCTATCAATTACCCACGGAAAGTCACTTGCTAAAAAGCGCGGTTGAATGTCTAATACAACAGGTAAACGCTTCGTTCTTTCAATCAAATCTTTCCTTAAGATTTGTGCATGAATAATACGATCTCGAACCTTTTCACTAGGTGGATATTGCTCAATGCTATCTAATACGTATTCAAAAGCTAAATCACCGATAGCATGAATAGCTACAGGTCTGCTAAGCTCTCTCGCCTTTCGAACAAGCTGTTTAAGCTCTGGTAGGCTCTGAATAGCTAGCCCGTTTGTTGATGGATCACTTTTATATGGAAAGCTAAGCAGGGCAGATTGACTACCTAATGAACCATCAGCAAAAATTTTCATCGCACCAAATTCTAAAAATGCAGAGTGGGTAGACTGCTGTTTCACATATTCGTCCATTGATTCTACAACCCCATGATGAACAAGTAAGTTACAGCGAAATAAATTTCTTTGATCCTCTATTACTTTTTTAAACGCTTGGTATGTTCGTGTAAAACCACCATAATAATTTAAATCTTCCGTATGTACGCCCGTTAGTCCGTATTGAACACAATCTTTAATTGAAACCTGTAAAGCTTTTTCTAAATAAGCTTCTGATACAACTGGAATATGCTTGGTTACCAGTTCCTGTGCTTGATCTGCTAAAAAGCCCGTTGGCATTCCCAGCTCATCAACTTGAATGGCGCCTCCCTCTGGTGATTCAGTGCCTTTAGAGATTTTTGCTATCGTTAACGCTTTGCCATTAGCAAGCAACCCATGTCTACAAACACGTTTAAGAACAATTGGATGTTGGTCCGTAAGAGAATCTAAATCTCGATAATGAAGCAGTTCTCGATCATCCCACTGATTCTCATCCCATCCTTCTCCAATAATCCATTCCCCTGGTGGCGTTTGCTTAACCTTTTCCTGAACTAATTTCAATACCTCACTGGCAGAAGATGCTTGGGATAAGTCTAAACGAAGCAGTTTTTCTCCGTGTCCAATTAAATGTAAATGACTATCAACAAAACCGGGATACATGACGCTGCCATCTAAGTTTACTTCGTTTTGAGTATTTTTTTGTTGTGCATTTCTGACGTCACGTTCGAAACCAAGGTCTTCAATCATCCCATTTTCTACAAAAACACTCTCTACCCATTCTCCTTCTTGAGCCATTGTATAAATTTTTCCACCGTAAAACAATGTTCCCATCTCTCTCTCCCTTTCCCAAACGTACTTTACATTTAGTATAAAGCTTTGCCACAAATGGTGAAAGAAAATCACCAAAACGAAAAGAGTGAGGTTTCCCTCACTCTTCTTTAGCCATCATTATTCAGTTAATATGACTTATTTGTAGCTACCACCAAGTTGTTGTTCAGCCATTTGAACTAAACGTTTAGTGATTTCGCCACCAACAGAACCGTTAGCGCGAGATGTTGCTTCTGGTCCAAGGTTTACACCGAATTCAGAAGCGATTTCGTATTTCATTTGGTCGATAGCAGCTGCTGAACCAGGAGCTACTAATTTGCTTGTGTTTGGCATGTGTTTTCACCTCCTCGTTGCTTGTTGAATATAGAGTGTGTCAAAACACATGGCTCCATACGTTTTTTTTTTGGTAATTTTTATCTTTTTATTTTTTAAAATAAATCGTCGTCATTTCCAAGTAGATTTTGTGGCTCCAACGCCTTTATTTCAAGGGTTTCTGTATTTTGAACTGCTTCTTTTATAAGCGTATCAAAATCATAAAATTCTTCGTATCGATTTACTTTTTCACGTTTCGGCTTTGTTTTTGGTGCGCTTGGCGTAAAAATTGTACAACAGTCTTCATAAGGACGATTCGAAATCTCATGCGTATCAATTCGCTGAGCAATTTTAATAATATCCGTTTTGTCCATTGTGACAAGTGGTCGTAAGATTGGCGTGTTTGTCACTTCATTAATTGCATACATACTTTCAACCGTTTGGCTAGCAACCTGTCCCAAACTATCTCCTGTTACAATCGCTAAAGATTCTCTCTGAGCACGCAATAAATCCGTAATACGAAGCATCATTCTTCTTGTAGATGTCATCGTATAGTTTTCTGGAATCTGTTTTTGAATAGCTTGCTGAACAGCTGTAAACGGCACGATATGAAGTTTAATATTGGCATGATATTTCGTAAGCTTTTGAGCAAGATCAATTACTTTTTGCTTAGAGCGTTCGCTTGTAAACGGTGGGCTATAGAAATGAACTGCTTCAATCTCCAGACCTCTTTTCATCGCTAGGTAACCTGCAACAGGGCTATCAATTCCACCTGATAGCATAAGCATTGCGCGTCCGCTTGTACCTACTGGAAGCCCTCCAGCTCCTTGATAGTCAAAACACGTAATGTACGTTGCTTCACGACGAACTTCTACCCTGACATTTACATCAGGATTACGCACATCTACTTTCAAATTTGTTGTATTTCGCAAAATGTGACTACCAACTGCATAGTTAAGCTCACTGGTATCAAGTGGAAATTCTTTATACGCACGACGTGTTGATACTTTGAATGTTCTATTCTCTACATCAAACTCTTGCATCGCTTTTAACGCAGCTTCTTGAATGGCTTCTAGTTCATTTTCTACTTTTAAAGCTAAGCTAAAGCTCTGAATACCAAAAACTTCTTGAAGAAGTTCTACAATCGGCTCATGATTTTCTCCATTTAAATGAATGTACATACGATCTCTTGTATATTTAATATCCACGTTAGAAAATTGAGCTAAGGCATGAGCAATATTTTGGCGTAGCTGAGCAACAAATTTCTTTCGGTTTTGTCCTTTAGTTGAGATTTCTCCGTAGCGAATTAATATATGGTTATAAATCATTTATTTTTACCCCATTACTTTTTTTAGTTCTTCAATTACTGTGAAGATTGCATTAACTGTTGGCGTTATTTCATTAAAATCATTAAAATGAGACAGGCTAATACGAATTGACTGATCAGCTTCTTCGTAACTTTTCCCCATTCCTAATAATGTTTTACTAGGCTTTTGACGCTTAGAAGAACACGCTGATGTCGTAGATACAAAAACACCCTTTTCCTCTAGAGCATGAACGAACACTTCACCTTTGATTCCTTTTACTGTAAAATTTAAGATGTGAGGAGCGGCTCCTTCAGCTGGAGTGTTCATGATAATGCGCTCATGCTTTTCCAATTGGGACTTCAGTTCACTCTGCATCTTTTTCATTTTATTACTATTTTTCGACGCATGTTCCATGGTTAAACGCATTGCTTTTGCGAACGAGACAACTCCCGGCACATTTTCAGTTCCAGAGCGTTTCTGAAACTCTTGAGCCCCTCCACTAATTAATGGTGAAAGCTCAACCCCTTGGCTTATATACAAAATACCTGTTCCTTTTAAACCATGAATTTTATGACCTGATATTGTGCATAAATCAATATGAGCACCTCGCAATGAAAGAGGGACTTTTCCAATCCCTTGAACGTGATCTACGTGATATAAAACGGTTGGATACTCCTTCAGTATTTTTCCAATTTCCTCAATAGGTTGAATTGTTCCAATTTCATTATTAACATGCATGATTGAAACTAAAATAGTTTCAGCTGTAATTGCATCTTTAAGATCATGAGGATCCACAAACCCTTCTCTAGAAACAGGTAAATATGTTACATCAAAACCAAGCTCTTGTAATTGTTTAAAAGGTTCATGAACGGAGTCATGTTCAATAGCCGTTGTGATAATATGGCGGCCTCTATTTCTATATTTCATGGCTGTACCTTTTATCGCCATGTTATTTCCTTCCGTACCTCCAGATGTAAAAATAATTTCTTTAGGTGATACATGTAGTAATTGCCCTACTTGCTCTCTTGACTTTGTCATAAGATTTTCAGCTTGTACACCAAACTGATGGAGTGAAGAAGGATTTCCATAATATGTCGTAGCAACCTTTGTAAAAGATTGAATAACTTCATCGTAAGGCTTAGTAGTAGCACTATTATCTAAGTAAATCAATGTGCACGCCCCTTTAAGAATATTTAGAAACAACTTTTTATCTTAGCATACCTTCATTATTTTTTAAATGATGTTGTTTATTTATCCAAATGAAACAAATAATACTCTTAATTACTTTTCTAAAAGGAAAGCCTAAATAATATAATAACTGTCCGAAATATTAAACTGAATATTTAGATTTTTAAAATTTTCGACATTTTTTTTATGAAGTATGATAGTATGTATCAGAAACTTTATACTATTTCTATAAAACATAGGAGGCATTATGAAAAAAGAAGCATTGACTCGCAAAGAGACATTAGCTATTGGTTTAATGCTTTTTGCCCTATTTTTTGGTGCAGGTAATATGATTTTCCCTCCCTCGTTAGGACAACAAGCAGGGGTAAATACATGGAGCGCAACAGTTGGCTTTTTGATAACGGGTGTTGGATTGCCGTTACTAGGAATCATCGCCACATCTAAAACCAATGGAGATTTTACAAAAATAGCAAACAGAGTACATCCTATTTTCGGAATATTTTTTACAATTGTTTTATATCTAGCAATTGGACCTTTTTTTGGTATTCCAAGAACAGATACCGTAGCGTTTGAAATTGGTGTTACACCTTTCTTATCTGATAGCGCGTTAGCTAGTAATGTACCTTTAATGATCTATACAATTATTTTCTTTGGTATTACGTTATTTTTGTCATTGAACCCAACAAAAATTGTAGATCGCATTGGTAAGGTTTTAACACCGCTGTTGTTAACAGTTTTAGCTATACTTGTTCTAAAAAGTTTACTGACACCAATGGGAGAATTTCAACTTCCACAACCAAGGTACGAATCAGCTTCATTTGTAGCAGGGTTTGTTGATGGTTATTTAACAATGGACGCTATTGCAGCTCTTGTGTTTGGAATTGTTGTCATTTCAAGTATTCGAGAAAAAGGGATTGTAAATAGTCAGAAACTTTCGGCTATTTGTATTAAAGCAGGTTTTATTGCTGCTATTGGATTGATTTTAGTATATGTATCACTAGCTTATATTGGTGCATCTAGCGTAGAGTCTATTGGCATGCAAGCCAACGGAGGAGCAATTTTAACAGCTGTTGCTCGCGAGCTATTTGGCGGCTTTGGAACGATTATTTTAGGACTAGCAATTACATTTGCATGTTTAACTACATCAATTGGCTTAATTTCTGCTTGTAGTTCTTTTTTTAATCGAATCTTTCCAAAACTTTCTTATAAAGGTTTTGTAGTAGTGCTCACGATATTTAGTGCAGTTATTGCAAATGTAGGGCTAACACAGTTAATTTCTATTTCCGTACCAATCCTTACATTTATCTATCCAATTGCAATTAGCTTAATTGTCCTTTCTCTAGTTGCATCAGTACTGCGATTTGGCCGTGAAGTATATGTATTAGCAGTCGTTACAAGTTCTTTCTTTAGCCTCTTTGACGGGTTAAATGCTGCTAATTTAAAAATTGCAAGTATTGACAAGCTGTTTACAAATCACCTCCCGCTTTATAGCGATGGAATGGGCTGGCTAATTCCAACCCTTATCGCTTGTATCATTGGCTATATGATTAGTAAAATCCATGGAAGCTACGTCGAAGATTTGGAATCTTCTTCTCGCAAAGCTTCATAATTTCATATCAATTATAAAAAAACGCCAGCTGACTAAGCTGACGTTTTTTTATTCTATCTATTTGTGATCATAAACTGCTGGATTTTTTCTACCGCACCAGGGTCGACCTGTTCAATCGCACTAGCTACTTCGTTTAGAGCTTCTTTATATTCATATTTACGAAATAGCTCTTCTGCATCTCGTAGCGCTTGAGCTACCGATCCATACTGACTGCGGTAACGATTTCCATATTGAATCATCTTCTCCACAAGCTGCGCTTCTTCTAGAATTGCTTCCGTTTCTTCAAATGTCTCTTTTACAGCCTCTACAGCTTCACTAAGAAGAGCTTGGACTGCTTGGATGTTAAGAGGTTTTTCTTGAAGCTTTAACGTTGCGTCTTTCAAGAGGTGCATCGTCTTTTCTAACTGTACCTTATAGTATTCAGGTACACCTGGTAAATTACTTTTCTGAATCAACCTTTTTGCCTCAATAAGCTGAGACTTTAAATCCTCAATTTGCTCTTTAGCCGTTAGTTCGTCTTTTCTCAACGCTTGAAGCATATCGCTATAAGATTCTTGAGACTGTTGAAGCTGTTTTAGTTGCTTAGACACATCTTCAAGTTCTTCTTGAATAACGCTATAAGCTAAGTTATGTTCCGCTACTTTATCTGAGATATTATAATAAAGGTTCGTTAAACGCTTTAATTCACGATCCATTTTGTAATACAGCTCTAAGTCTTTCTCTTTAAAGTGATAGCTTTGTTGTACGAACAGTGTTTCATCTCGCAGTTCTCGGTTCTTATCTTGTAAAATCTTCAAGAAATGTGAAACCGTTTGAGATTCTTGATTCATCTTATGATATGAATACACTTCGTGCTCTAAAGCATCGTATAGTTGCTCTAAGCGTTCATTTACATCATCGAGCTTTGCCATTGCTTCTTCTACATAAAGCTCTTCGATTTGTTGAATAATCGTGTCTGTTTCATGTCTTAAAAATTCAATCGTTTCTTCAACTTGCAAATGATCTAACACGTAGCCGTCTCTGGTCATACCCATAAATCCATCAATTAGCTCTGAAAACTGAGCTGGAAGCGTAGTTTGACATTCTACTAACACTTTTGGAATTTGTTCTAAGCATGTATCAATTGTCGTTAAATCCGTTTTTAATTGCAGAACCGTTTCTCGCGCTTGTAAATAGTTTCCATTTACTGTTTCTTCTTCAAAAACAGCAAACTGTTTCTTTGCATGATCAATCGCTGCTTCCAGCGTTTTTTCCGCTTTTCCATACGAATAGCGATGCGCTAGCAACTTTTTCTTTACATGACGGTGCAACTGGTTAAGCTCTTCAATGTCATGACGATTATTTTGTTCGCTGCCAATGAGATTTTGTAATTCTGTTAATATATTCTCAATCTCAGCCTTTGTTTTATCTAACAGTTCATTAATATGTATAGATAGTTGCTTCGCTTTTTTAAAGCGGTATTTATCTGCACATTCTTCCGTTTCAAAAAGTAATTCATCAACTTTTGGAAGCTCAGTTGCTACGATTTCATCCCACTGTTCACGCCAGCGTTCAAATAGCTCTTCAGTTTGACCTGTCATGTTTAGTTCTTTTACTTTTGAAATTTCCTCTGCCACCGGCATATTCTCTAACTCCATCTTACGGGATTCAAGCCGGTCAATTTCCTGATAAATTTTTTTTCGTGAAAACATTCCGTACACAACTAATCCAATAATTAGTATGATTAGTGCAATAATAAATTCCATACTAAGCCCCCTTACAATACGTTCTACATGACAAGTTTCCTATTTATAAAAAGGGTTATTGTAATCCTTTAAATGTTTAAGCGTCAATGTTTTTATGATACCATGTAAAGCCTTGCTTTTGAGCAAAAATTTTAATTTTTTCACACAAAATATTGGAAATTTGTCGACTGTGTCTCCTTTTATCATTTCTTTCAAAGAAAAACCTTTTGCTTTTCTAAATTCATCGACAAAATTGCTGAAATTTTGAGTTCTACAGTTGAAGTTTTAGCCTACAACGTTACAATTAAAGAAAATGAAAGGAGTGATGCAAGTTGATGAAGGTAGACCGACATATCCACACACCATTTTGTCCACATGGCTCACAGGATTCATTACAAGCTTATGTAGAGAAAGCCATCCAATTAGGCTTCCAGGAAATTTCATTTACAGAGCATGCCCCGATTCCTGAGAATTTTGTTGACCCAACTCCGGAACAAGATAGCGGCATGTCGATGACACAGCTTGAAAATTATTTAAAAGATGTCCATCACATAAAAGAGCAGTATGCCAACGATTTAAAAATCAACGTTGGACTTGAAGTGGATTATATTGATGGATTTGAAACGAAAACTACGCAATTTTTAAATGAATACGGCCCTCACTTAGACGACAGCATACTGTCTGTTCACTTTTTAAGATTTGACCGTCAGTACTTTTGTTTAGATTATAGCCCCGAAGCATTTGCTCATATTGTACAGAAATTTGGGAGTGTAAGCAAAACATATGATAAGTACTACGAAACGCTGTTGAAGTCTGTAAACTATGACCTAGGACTTTTTAAGCCGAAGCGAATTGGACATATTACACTTGTTCACAAATTCAAAAAGCAATTTCCGTGTCCAAATCGATTTACTGAAAAAATTAATACGATTTTATTAGCTATTCAGCAACAAAACTTGGAGCTTGATTATAATGCAGCTGGACTCTTTAAACCTCTTTGTCAAGAAGCATACCCTGCTCCTGATGTGCTTGAATTAGCACGCAAAAAAAAGATCCCTCTTGTCTATGGATCAGATGCCCATTGTGCGAAGGACCTCGGTCAAGGTTACGAAACGCTATTTTCTTGTTAAACGCACGTACACTTGCTTTTTCGGTTCACGCTGTTCATATAGCATCGTTCGAATCCAAGCAGTTAGTTCGCCATTGTATTGCTCTAAAAAGTAGGTTTCTTGAGGCATAATATATAATACCTCTGTTAAATATTGTGGATGAAGGTAGGGCATCGAAAGCAGTGCTTTCAGCTGAATAATGATAAATGAAGGGTTAACCTTTCGAAATTCCCTATCTTCCATTCCTTTTTCTAAAACGGTTTTAAGGTAGTACTTTTCTTTTGTTAAGTATGTTGTCATAACTTCTCTTATGAACGTTGTGTCTAGTGAAATCTCGCGATATACAAGCCGCGCAATTGTACGGTTTTCGTGCTGATAATTCAGTACAGCAGAGACCATCCCCTGTAAACACTCCTTAGCATCTTTATATCCCCTGAGCTCAAATTCATTTTCAAGTTCTGCTATATAGCCTTCAAAGTAAGTTGTAACAAGCGTTTCTAATAGCCCTTCTTTACCTTCAAAGTAATATGAAATATTCGCTACGTTCACCTTTGCTTTTGTAGCAATCTCGCGTACTGAAGTTCCATCAAAACCTTTCGCGTTAAATAATGAAACCGCAGCGTCAATAATTCGTTCCTTCGTTTTAGCTTGAGCAACCATTTTTACCACCTCATCTTTTTTCAATCAAGTGATATTTAAGCAGGAATCACGTCTTCTTATACACAATCAAAGTCATTGCAAAATCCGAGAGAAATCGTTACATTATTTAAAAGGGTTTTATGGGCTTATCTACATAATTCGTGATAAGCTTCTAAGTTCCTGTAATCTTTTATCGACAAAGTCATGAACAGAACGACGCGCTTTGATACATTTTATACGTTTTATGTTGAATGGGGGAGAATAACATGTTTCATGTCGAAAACTATAGCGAATCAAGAGAAAAAAATTATGAACTTGTTTTAAAGCAACTTCGTGCATTAATTGACGGAGAAAATAATCTGATCGCAAACCTTTCTAATGCTTCAGCACTTTTAAACCAGTTTTTAGAAGATGTAAACTGGGTTGGATTTTATTTAACGGAAGGAAATCAGCTAGTGCTTGGCCCTTTCCAGGGCTTACCAGCATGCGTAAGAATTCCATTTGGAAGAGGTGTTTGTGGAACTGCCGCTGAAACACAACAAACGCAGCTTGTTGCTGATGTACATCAGTTTCCCGGTCATATCGCTTGCGATGCTGCATCTCAATCAGAGATTGTTGTCCCTATTGTAAAAGACGATAAATTAATTGGTGTGTTGGACATCGATAGCCCAATTAAAAACCGTTTTGATGAACTAGACCAAGCTTATTTAGAGAAGTTTGTTGAAGCTTTGCTAGAAGCAATGTAATAAATAATAAAGAGGATGCTTAAGCATCCTCTTTATTATTTATACTCTTGAATAACGGCTTGGTTTTTTCCTCTTTTTTTCGCTTCATACAATGCTAGGTCAGCCCGCTTAAATAGTTTCTCAGTTGAATCTTGTTGTTCTTGAGACCAAAAAGAAATACCAGAGGAAATTGTTGTCTTTGGGATTGTTTCTTCTTCTACACGCTTAACAAGCCGATTCGCTATGCGCTTTGCGATACTTAATGTAGTGCAGGGCAAGTAAACAGCTAATTCTTCCCCGCCCCACCTTGCTGCTACATCATTTAACCTAATATTCCTTTTAATAATATTTGATATTTGAATGATAATATCATCTCCTACTTGATGACCATATGTATCGTTTATTCTCTTAAAATTATCAATATCTAATAAAATAAATGAGCCGCCCGAATCTTTTCTCATAGACTCTTCAATACACTGATCCAAGTGTTTCCTCGAATAAAGCTTACTCAAATGATCTGTCACGACTAACTTTTCTAATTCATCTCGCAGCATCGCGTTCACAAATGCAAGCGTTGAATGATGAACAATCTCCTGAACGAGCTTAAATGTATCAAAAGAGAAGAAATAAGGTTGCTTATGAAGAACCATTACCATACCTTTTAACTGTTGGTCTTGAACCATCGGTACAGCAATTAGTGATTGAAATGTAACAAGTTCATCATTCAGCTCTCCAACTATATTGTTTATAAACAACGATTCATTCTCCTGAGTAATCCTTTTATATGCATACTCAATATAGTATCTCGCACCAGGGGTGTCAAAAAATGCAGTGTTTCCTTTTAATGGGGCATAATAATCATCCTCAAAGAAGATTACGCCAACCTCTTGAGCATCAAATGATGTCATAATTCGATTCGACACATAATGAATACCGTCGTGTAGATTTAATTTTTCGTTTAAATGACGTGATGTTTCATTAATGAGCTTTAAATCGGTAAGGTTCTTTTGCGAACGTACATAAAGCTGTACCTTCTCCAATGCCCCTGCTGTGACGCTGATTAATTGCTTAATAAAGGGGATTTCTGAATGTGAAAAAAAAGATGGTGTACTCTTTTCCATAATAAGCACACCATAAGTTCCCTGCGAACCTACAAGAGGTGCATAAACTTTGAAGCCTGTACTATCTGTTGAAACTACGTCAACCTCACCTGTCACATAAATATTCATTAGCTCTTGATCATCGTATGATAGGGGCAAGATTTTATCGATATACCGCCCACGATAATCATGGGCAACATAAATTTTATGTTGATACGTTGGATACATACCTTCCAATACGCTTATCACTTTTTCTAATATGTAATCCATGTTCATGGAACGGTTAAATGCTTCTGTTAATTCGTATAGCTCCTTATATCGCGCCTTATCAATGGATGTTTGATAATGGGCATATACTTTCTTTAGAAATGCAATACACTGCTTGCTAAGCTCTGTTAAAAAGCTATTACTATTTCCCTTTACTAAATTCGTTCTTTCTATACCAAACAAACAATGATAATGCTCAATTGTTAGCGCCATTACAATATACGAATCTGTCACATAATAGCTTTGTTGAGTATGTAACGGTAAAGAGTTAAGAAGGTCTAATACCTCTTTTTCACCCTTATCATTGCTTTGATTACCTTTTTTATTTACAGATGCTATTAATTTATAGCCATAGAGTTCTCCTGCTTTTAACGCAATAAAACCACTGCTAGATTCCAATATAGAAATGATGCTCTGCACCATTTTATCTAATGTTTGTCGTAATGATTCAGCATTGTCATTAACGTGCGTTAATTCAAATAAACGTCCTTTTAATTCTCTCAAAACTTCTTGTTGATTCATTTCATTATCACCTACACCATTAATTCCTCTTCTAAACCATTCTTTTATTATAATAAAAAATCCTGTTTTTTCCTATCATAACCTTTTAAATTAACAGGCTTGACAATCTGATGTAGAAAACATATAATACTCGTTGTGTAAAATATTGCAGCTTATACAGTCTTCTTTATGTTTTTTCATTTTGTTCCTCAGCATGAGCTGATGGTGTATCGTGTAACTCTCTGCTGCTAGAGCGATGGTACATGAAAACAAAATGAGCATATCGTTAGAATGTGTCTGTTTTTGTTTTGCATAAAATAAAAACACAAACAAGGAGGAGTCATCATGGCTCGTTATACAGGTCCAAGTTGGAAAATTTCTCGTCGTTTAGGTCTTTCTCTAAGCGGTACAGGTAAAGAATTAGAAAAACGCCCTTACGCTCCAGGTCCACATGGCCCAGGACAACGTAAGAAAATTTCTGAGTACGGTTTACAATTACAAGAAAAGCAAAAATTACGTCACATGTATGGCGTAAACGAGCGTCAATTCCGTAACTTATTCGTTGCTGCTGGTAAATTAACTGGTAAGCACGGTGAGAACTTCATGATTCTTTTAGAATCTCGTCTTGATAACTTAGTATACCGTATGGGTCTTGCACGCACTCGTCGTCAAGCTCGTCAATTAGTTAACCACGGTCACATCTTAGTTGATGGTAAACGCGTTGACATTCCCTCTTACCGTGTACAACCTGGTCAAGTGATTGGTGTTCGCGAAAAATCTCGCAACCTTTCAATTATTAAAGAATCTGTAGAAGCTACAAACTTCGTACCAGACTACTTAACTGTAGATGCAGAAAAATTAGAAGGTACTTTCACTCGCTTACCTGAGCGTACTGAATTATCTCCTGAAATCAACGAAGCACTAATCGTAGAGTTCTACTCTCGTTAATAGTAAAAAAAGATTCCCTCTATTGGGAGTCTTTTTTTGTTTACTCATGAAAAAAGACGCTCAAACTTGAGCGTCTTTTCATTAATATTGAATTAACGTATATTTTTTCTTACCGCGTCGAATAACTGTGAACTGCCCTTCAATACGGTCTGCTTCCGTCATTACTTTTTGAAGATCTTGAATACGTTCTCCATTAATATAAATTGCCCCGTTTGTTACATCTTCACGTGCTTGACGTTTAGACGGAGAAATTTTACTTTCAACAAGTAAATCGATAAGTCCTACTTCTTCACCACTATGATTGTAAGAAGGTACATCTTTAAATCCTTCTTTAATTTCTCCTGCAGTTAACTCAGCAATGTTACCATTAAATAACGCTTGTGAAATACGAATTGCTTGCTCTAGAGCTGCCTTCCCATGAACAAGTTCTGTCATTTCACCCGCTAACGCTTTTTGAGCTTCACGTTTTTCAGGCGCTTCATTGGCAGATGCTTCAAGCGCCGTAATCTCTTCATGAGATAAGAACGTAAAATATTTTAAGTATTTTACAACATCGCGGTCATCTGTGTTGATCCAGAACTGATAGAACTCATAAGGGCTTGTCTTTTCAGCATCTAACCAAACTGCTCCACCTTCTGTTTTACCGAACTTTGTACCGTCAGCTTTTGTTACAAGCGGAACTGTTAAACCAAATGCCTTTGCATCTTCTTCAGATTTACGAATTAGTTCAAGGCCAGCTGTAATGTTCCCCCACTGGTCGCTTCCCCCAATTTGCAGCTTACAGTTATACGTTTTGTATAAGTTTAAGAAGTCATAAGACTGTAAAATCATGTAGCTAAATTCTGTGAAAGAAATTCCTGACTCAATGCGTGATTGAACAGAATCTTTTGCCATCATATAATTAATACCAAAGTTTTTGCCGATATCACGTAAGAATGTAATCACATCTAGAGATCCAATCCAGTCATAGTTATTTGCAATAACCGCTTGATTATCCCCGTTTTCAAAATCTAAGAAGCGAGATAGCTGACCTTTAATACGATCACTAAACATCGCTACCGTTTCTTTTTCATTTAACGTACGTTCTGCTTTTTTCCCACTTGGATCTCCAATAAGACCTGTACCTCCACCAACTAGTGCAATTGGTTGATGACCAGCTTGCTGGAAGCGACGTAAAATTAACACGGGTAATAAATGACCAATGTGTAAGCTATCAGCCGTTGGGTCGAATCCACAGTATAAGCGAACTGATTCAGAATTTAATAACTCACTTAATCCTTTTTCATCCGTTTGTTGATTAATAAGACCACGGAATTCAAGATCTTGTAAAATGTTCATCTAAGTTTCTCTCCTTTAATATATCTTTCAAAACAACACAAAAACGCCCCTTCTATAAAAGAAGGGACGAAAATATCGCGGTACCACCCTATTTGAAAATAACAACGGTTATTTTCCACTTAAACGATGTAACGGTCTTCCCGTCTTTTGCTACTAACACGTTCACAAAAGATGCTCAAGGATGTACTTCATATCTGTCTATGGCTGATTTACACCGACCACCAGCTCTCTTTAACAGGGAGACAGCTACTACTTTTTCCTATCTCTGCATTTTATATTAAAAAAATCTATACAGCATTATTATGAATGATTTCATTTTAAAATTCAAGTAGCAATCTATGTGATAAAAACTAAAAGAGAGTGAGACATAACAAAACAAATTTCCAAAAAGACGAACACTCCCTTTTCTCACCTCTTTACGTTGTCAGAACACGTTCGTTCCATTGCACTACGGCCGCTCGCTTTCCGCATGGAGGAACCTGAGCTTCCTCGTTGCGCTGCAGGATCTCAGGTTTCCCTCTATTTCCCGCAGGAGTCGAGTGTCCTACACTCCGTTCCACCCTGTTTCCAACATTGTTTTCACAATCAACAAAAAACCTGAACAATTAAAAGTGAGGAACTCTCAACCGTTCAGGTTTATCATTGGCTGAATTACTTAGGTCCCAGCCTCTTTTTTCGATTAATCTTCCATAGTTGATAAATCACCTGTTGGAAGATCTAACTCCCATGCTTTTAAAACACGTCGCATAATCTTACCGCTTCTTGTTTTTGGAAGCTTGTCTCTAAATTCAATTTCACGCGGTGCTGCATGAGCAGCCAACCCTTTTTTCACGAACTGACGTATTTCCTCAATCAGCTCATCTGAAGGCTCGTGCCCATCTCTCAATGCGATAAATGCTTTGATAATCTCACCACGAACCGGATCTGGTTTTCCGATAACGCCCGCTTCAGCAATTGCTGGATGTTCCACAAGCTTACTTTCGACTTCAAACGGTCCTACTCGCTCACCAGCCGTCATAATAACATCATCAATTCGCCCTTGGAACCAGAAATAACCGTCTTCATCCATATAAGCTGAATCTCCTGATACATACCAATCACCTGGCATAAAATAAGATTCATATTTTGCTTGGTTATTCCAAATTGTATGCATCATAGAAGGCCAACCTTTTTTAATCGCTAAATTCCCCATTCGATACGGTGGAAGTTCTTGGCCCTGATCATCCACAATAGCCGCTGTTACGCCTGGAATCGGCTTGCCCATTGATCCTGGCTTAATCTTCATGCACGGGTAGTTACAAATCGTTTGAGCACCTGTTTCTGTCATCCACCACGTATCATGGATACGCTTTTGAAACACTTTCATTCCCCATCGCACAACTTCAGGATTTAGCGGTTCACCTACACTTAAAACATGACGAAGCTGAGACAGATTATAGCGTTTTATAAGTTCATCTCCTGCTCCCATTAGCATACGAAAAGCAGTAGGCGCACTATACCATACGGTAATACCGTATTCTTCAAGAGCCTGATACCATGAGTCTGGACTAAAGCGCCCACCAATAATGACATTTGTTGAACCAGTTAGCCACGGGCCAAAAATACCGTAAGATGTGCCTGTAACCCAACCGGGATCAGCCGTACACCAATAAACATCTTCATCTTTTAAGTCCAACACCCATTTAGCAGTTTGATAGTGTTGTAGCATCGCATTATGAACATGTAAAACACCTTTTGGCTTACCAGTTGAACCTGATGTGTAGTGCAACAGCATACCATCAGTTCGATCAACCCATTCAATTTCAACTTCTTTACTTGCTTGTGCAATACGCTGATTAAAATCTAAAAATGGTCCATGCTCTTCTACTTCTTCACCTACAAGAAGAACATGCTTTAAAGCGGGTAGTTCCTGAACGGGTACACGTTGGAGTAATTCTGGAGTTGTAATTAATACTTTCGCTTCACTATCTTCAAGTCGATCTTTTACAGCACCTTCCATAAATGCTTCAAACAATGGACCAACAATAGCACCTAGTTTAATAGCACCTAAAAGAGCAAAATACAATTCCGGGGATCTCGGCATAAAAATAAAAACGCGATCTCCTTTTTCAACATCTGCCTGCTTTAAAACGTTCGCTGCTTTATTCGACCAATCTTTCATTTCACGATACGTATACTTTTCATTACGATTCGCATCCCTGTAATAAAGCGCTACTTTGTTTTTACGCGTAGAGTTTGCGTGCCTATCGATTGCTTCATAAGCAGCATTTAGTTTACCTGTTTCATGCCAAGAAAATTCTTTTTCCACCTGCGACCAATCAAATTCTGTATACATTTGATCATAGTCCTGTAAATTATACTCACCGTTAATTACAGGAAGCGCTTCCACTTTCAACACAAACTCCCCCTTATGTAAATATTCTCATTCCTATTATATAACAGAGCTTTAATTTTCTCAATTTTAAAAATATTTATTGGGATGATGCTCTGTTCTCGATAGAATAATTCGACTAATTTTACCAATTTCCTTTTTTTCTTGATAAATTTATTGAAAACGCTTCATTTATCTCGATTTTATGTATAATACAGATAAGACCGAATAAAGGTGGTGACCTTGTTGAATCACATCAAAACATACAATATGAAAGAAGTTAAAACTCCTGTTGGGACGTTAGTTATTGAAGGTCCCGTTTCCTCTACAACATTAGCACAGCTAGATTTCCATCAAGAATTAACAGCTTTTAGACCCGCTGAACAGCAAAAGCAAGCTCTAGTTGAAATTGCCGACTTGCCCGAAGGTAGAATTATTGTTGCACGCATCAACCATACGGTTGTTGGCTATGTCACCTTCTTATATCCAGACCCCTTAGAAAGGTGGTCTGAAGGGAAAATGGATAATTTAATTGAACTGGGTGCCATTGAAGTAGCAGCTCCATTTAGAAGCTACTCGATTGGCAAAAGCTTATTAAAAGTTTCAATGATGGATGATGCCATGGAAGATTATATTATTATTACAACAGAATATTATTGGCATTGGGATTTAAAAGGAACAGGCTTAAACGTGTGGGAATATCGTAAAATCATGGAAAAAATGATGAACACGGGTGGATTAACCTGGTATGCAACAGATGACCCGGAAATCAGCTCACATCCAGCCAACTGTTTAATGGCTCGAATAGGAAAAAGAGTCAATTTAGATAGCGTTCAATCGTTTGATCATCTGCGTTTTCAAAATCGCTTTATGTATTGATAAGGAGGCGTTTTATATGCTTGTTGAAGAGATTATGATTCAAGATGTTATTACTCTAGCACCGACTGATACCATTGCTGAAGCACTTCATTTGCTAGATACATATAAAATTCGTCATATTCCAATTGTGAATCATGCACATCATATTGTTGGTATCATCTCTGATCGTGATATACGAGATGCTAGTCCATCAATTTTAAATCCATCTTCAAAGTCCACTGAATTATCAGAACCTATTCATCGCATCATGCAAAAGAATGTTATTACTGCACACCCTCTTGATTTTGTAGAAGATATCGCAAACGTCTTCTATGAAAACCAAATTGGATGCATACCTGTTACACAAGAGAACCGTCTAATCGGTGTCGTTACCGAACGAGACTTATTGCGTAGCTTTATTCAGCTAACTGGGTCACATAAGCCTGGGTCACATATTGAAGTGAAAGTTAAAAACCAAGCTGGTGTTTTAAGTGATGTGACAGCTATTTTTGGTCAACACCGTACGAACATCTTGAGCGTCCTAGTATATCCTCATAAAGATGATCGATATAAAGTACTCGTTTTTAGGGTTCAAACATTTAACCCGCTTAGCATTATTAATGATTTACGTGATCACGGCTACGAAGTTATTTGGCCAAAACCACTGGAGAGTACGTTATGAAAAAACAAGATGCCGTCTTTATTTACTCTGAAGATTTATTAACCTATAAATTTAACCACCATCACCCTTTTAACCAGCTCCGAGTAAAGCTAACTTATGAACTATTGCTGGAATCTGGAATGCTAACAGATAAACAAATTGTCTTACCCAGAATGGCTACTGACGAAGAACTAGCGCTCGTTCATGACCCTGCTTATATACAAGCTGTTAAAGATGCTGGATTAGGAAATTTATCGACAACAAAAGGTGAAAGCTATGGACTGGGAACGGAAGATACGCCTATTTTTCATAACATGCACGAAGCTAGTGCATTTCTCGTTGGTGGTACACTTACTGCCGTAGATCAAGTAATGACAGGAAAAGCTAACCATGCACTAAATCTTGGTGGTGGACTTCACCATGGCTTTCGAGGAAAAGCATCCGGCTTTTGCATCTATAATGATAGTGCGGTAGCTATTCGCTATATGCAAGAAAAATACAGTGCCCGCATTTTATATGTCGATACAGATGCTCATCACGGTGATGGCGTGCAGTGGACTTTTTACGACGATCCTTCTGTATGTACTTTATCTATTCACGAAACGGGTAGATACCTATTCCCTGGAACTGGCGATGTAAACGAGCGCGGACATAATAAAGGATACGGATATTCATTTAATATACCAGTTGATGCCTATACAGAAGACGATTCATGGTTACAAGCCTATAAAACATCGCTTGAAGCGGTTGCTGCGTTCTTTAAGCCTGACGTTATCTTAACTCAAAACGGTGCTGATTCTCATTACTATGATCCTCTTACTCACCTCTGCGGCACGACTAAAATGTATCGAGAAATCCCAAAAGTTGCGCATGAAATCGCTCATAAATACTGCAATGGAAAGTGGATTGGAGTAGGTGGTGGAGGGTATGATATTTGGCGGGTGGTTCCACGTGCTTGGTCCTTTATTTGGCTGGAGATGTTAGAAAAGCAATCGATTACAGGAAACTTACCGACCACTTGGATTCAAAAGTGGGAAAGAGAAGCGCCCATCCCAATTTGTACAAAATGGGATGATGAAGATGGAATTTATGATCCTATTCCAAGAAGGCAAGAAATTGAAGAAAAGAATGCTCATACTGTCTCTCGAGCGCTCTTTCCTATTCGCTCGCATCAGAAAGAAGCTTCGTCTCACTAAAAAGCATGGCCTCTTCTCATATCATAAGAAGAGGCCATGCTCTGAATAACTACTCATTGGTCGGGTCAGAAATAATAATCTCAACGCGTCGATTCTTTTGCATATTGGCTTCTGACGTATTTTCAACAACAGGCTTTGCTTCCCCGTAGCCGATAGCGATAAATTGCTCAGACTTTAAATCATAATGAGCTATAAAATAACGAATGACGCTGCTCGCTCTTGCAGTAGATAACTCCCAGTTCGATGGATAACGGTACGTTTTAATCGGTCGATTATCGGTATAGCCTTCAATTTTTATCTGATTAGGTATCGTCGTAAAAAGTGCGCCCAACTTATTTAGGAACGGGTAGCCTTTTTTTAAAATCTCCGCTTCTCCTGTCTCAAATAATACCTGTTCTTGTAATACCAAAACGACTCCTCGCTCATCACGATTCGCAGTTATCACTTCCTGAAGGTTATTTTCCTCAAGATATTGTTGTACCTGTAAAAGAATACGATCAAGCTCTTCTGACTTGTTACTAAGGACTTTTTTATTATTTCCCTCTTGCGACTGTGAAGAGGATTCAAATTCAATAATAGAAGCATCTGCTCCGTTAGACTCTGATAATCCTAAAGAATTTACTAATTGCTTAAACTTAATATTATCGATATTAGACATAGAGAAAAGTAAAATAAAAAACACTAATATTAACGTAACAAGGTCTGCAAACGTCACCATCCATTTGTTCGACTGTGAAGAGTGCTGAACTTTTTTTCTACGCTTCACGGACGCTAGCCCTCTCTTTAAGCAGAGATTGTCTTGCTTTTTTAGCGGGTATAAATGCTTTTAGCTTTTCTTGCAATAATCTCGGGTTTTGACCGCTTTGCAAACCGACAACTGCTTCAATTACTACTTCTTTCATAAATACTTCCTGCTCTGTTTTCACTGCTAGCTTGGCTGCAATTGGTTGAAATAATAAATTTGAAAGAAGAGAACCATATAGTGTCGTCAAAAGTGCAATAGCCATATTCGGGCCAAGCGTAGAAGGGGTATTCAAGTTTCTTAACATTAAAACAAGTCCAATTAATGTTCCTACCATTCCCCAAGCTGGAGCATAATCGCCAGCTTTTTCAAACACGCTTCTTCCCTTAGAATGACGCTCTTCAATTCCAATAATTTCTGCTTCTAACATTTCTTTAATTACTTCAGGCTCTACGCCGTCAATTGCTAATAGCAGCCCTTTCCGCACGAATGGATCATGAACCTTGTCCATTTCTGCTTCCAGTGCCAATAACCCTTCACGCCTTGCTAATTCTGATAGCTGTACAAATTTTTCTATTAGTTCATCAACATTTGATTCCTTTGATTGAAAAGCTTGTAAACCAACTCTCCACATATTACGAAGCTGCCTAATCGGAAAGCTGACGCATAGAGCTCCGAAAACTCCCCCCAAGACAATAAGCATGGACGGGAAATCAATAAAAATTAAAAAACCTTGTACTCCGCCGCTAGAAATAACGCCAAACGCAACCATAGAGATACCAATCAGTATCCCTATAGGCGTTAATAGATCAAATTTCTTCATACCCTCTCTCCCCACTAATGGCAACTTCAATGTGTTCCTGCATAACTAAGCACATTAGCTACTTATGGAAATTTCTATTTATTTCGTTGACTGTCTGTATTCAATACGGTGTGGAAGCTGAACAATGCTACTATCCACTGTTTCTTTATTCATATACTTCGTTAATAATCTCATAGCTACTGCACCAATATCATACATTGGTTGAACAACAGAAGTTAACTGCGGACGTACCATCGTAGCCAAACGCGTATTGTCAAATCCAATAACCTCAAGATCATTTGGCACGTTATATCCACGATCTTGTGCGCCATGAATAACACCTAGAGCCATCTCATCAGTAGCTACAAAGATAGCCGTTGGTTTTTCATTTTCTTCAAATAGCTTTTCAACTGCTTCAATACCTGAATCGTATGTGTAATCGCCTTCCACGATATAAGAATCCAGAACGTCTATTTGATGATCTGTTAATGCTCTTTCATAACCTTTTAATTTTTGGGCATGATTAATAGGCTCTTCTAGAGTACCTGCTAAGAATGCAATTTTACTGTGGCCATTGTCAATTAAAGACTTAACCGCATCATATGCTGCTTGTTCATAATCGATTGTGACAGATGGAATTTGGTTTGTAGATTCAATAGACGCTGCTAATACAATCGGAACTGGTGACTTCTTTAACTCTTCTACATGCTCTTCCGTTAAATTCCCACTCATGAAAATAATTCCGTCTACTTGTTTACCTAGCATTGTATTTAATAGATGAAGTTCTTTATCTTGGTTTTGATCGGAGTTACTTAGAATAATGTTGTATTTATACATTGTTGCGATATCTTCAATACCACGTGCAAGTTCTGCGTAAAAGATACTTGAAATATCTGGGATAATAACCCCTACTGTTGTTGTTTTTTTACTTGCTAACCCTCTTGCTACTGCGTTAGGACGATAGCCCAAACGCTCAATTGTTTCCAGTACTTTTTTTCTTGTCGAAGGCTTCACGTTAGGGTTTCCGTTCACAACGCGCGAAACCGTTGCCATTGATACACTCGCTTCTCTTGCTACATCATAAATTGTTACGTTCATAACGACACACTCCTTTTTTATTACTTGTTCACTTATTTTGCCCTTAAATGATAACTTGTAATTACGTATATAAACCCTTCTTGCATATAACGAAATAGTTGTAAGATTTTCATTCATGATTTTTATATACCAATTAAATACCCATTCTATATAACGTCTATTCATAAATCATCAAAAGTTCTTATGTATATACACGTACATACAGGGACTTGAATAAAAAAATAATTGACAGAATTATAGCGAATATCTGTAACTACTATACGACACTATGTGCTGAACCGCAACGCCTTTAGTGCCTTTTTCCGACAAATTTCACCAGATTTTCAAAAAATGATTCTGCCTTTTTATCATTTCCTATTTTTAGCAAACTTATTGTAAAGATGCAACATTATTGCTTTTTTTCTATCTATGACAGCACAGTTTTTCGTAAAAGAAGCCCGAAACATGAGTTTCAGGCTTCTCATTTATAAATTTCGGTTACAAAGTGGCTTTAACTTACTCATAAATTCATTAAATTGAGGGATATTCATCTGCTGCGCAGAATCCGATAGTGCAACAGCAGGGTCTGGATGAACTTCTGCCATTACTCCATCAGCTCCAATTGCGAGCGCTGCTTTGGCAGTTGGGAGCAGTAAATCTCTTCGACCTGTGGAATGCGTAACATCTACAAGAACTGGTAAATGAGTTTCTTTTTTCAAGATTGGAACAGCTGAAATATCTAATGTGTTGCGAGTTGCTCGCTCATATGTCCGAATCCCGCGTTCACATAAGATAATTTGACCATTTCCTTTTGACATAATGTATTCAGCAGCATTAATAAATTCATCGATTGTAGCAGCTAAACCCCTTTTTAGTAATACAGGCTTATTCACGCTTCCTGCTGCTTTTAGTAATTCAAAGTTTTGCATGTTTCGTGCGCCAATTTGAATAACGTCTACATAATCAAGTGCTGTTTCAATATCACCAGGGGTCACAATTTCACTAATAACGGCTAAATCGTACTCATCAGCAGCTTGCTTTAAAATCTTCAGACCTTCTAACCCCAACCCTTGAAAGTCATATGGTGATGTTCTAGGCTTATAAGCTCCACCTCGAAGAAGCTTAATTCCTTGCTGCTTAACTACTTTTGCCACCTCAGCAACTTGTTCATAGCTTTCCACTGCACAAGGGCCCGCAATAAACCGCTGACTACCATCGCCAATTGCTTCTCCTTTTACCATGACAATTGTATTATCTGGCTTTTTCTTTCTTGAGACAAGAAGCGCTTTTCTATGGTCATCTTCTTGAAGCTCAAGGTTCGCTTTAAAAATTTCTTTGAAAATATGCTGCAAGGTAGATGTTTCAAATGGCCCTTCATTTTTCTCAACGATTAAATCAAGCATTACCCTTTCACGAACGGGATCAAAACGATTCGTTCCTTGTACCCCTTTTAGCTTACCAACTTCCTGAACGAGCATTCCTCTTTCATTAATAACTTTTAGTAGCTGTAGGTTCAGTTCATCGATTTGAGAACGTAGTTGCTGTAAATCTTGTTTCGCCATTTGGTTCCACCCTTCCACCTTTACGGTAATCAATATTCACTTGTTTATCTCTCTGCCAGAAATAGCAAAGACACAGAAGTCCTTTGAAGAATCTGTTGATCTAGGAGGATATAGATAGAGGAGAAAGACTAAGTTACTATTCATTTTATACGAAAATAAGCTGAAGCACAATAAACGAAAGCTTGCGCAAATAATCATCACGCAAGCTTTTTCCACTTCTTTTATTTACTTACTCTTTTACTTAGTTCTTCTTCAGTAATCTTCCAATGTGAAATGTCCCACTTCACTTTACCATCTTCAAAGAAAAGTGCTTGTGGTGATTCATGTTTAACACCATATGTCTCAGCAATATAGTTTGATAGCGGGCGTGCTTCTTGCACGTGTAAATAGTATGCTTTCACTGAGTTTTGATTGTTTACATAATTTGAGAATGCTTCATGACCGGCGCCACTAATCGGACAAGTTGTACTATGCTTTAAAAATAGAAAAGATTCATTTTCATTGACTACTTCATTAAACTCTTCTACGCTTATAATTTTCTTCATTTCCATCATCCTTTTAAGTTTTTTTCTTTATTTTACCTTCTCAATTACTCATTCACAATAAATTGGCACATTGGATAGTCACAAAAAAAAGCGTTCAATGAGATGAACGCTTACTAGCACATTTAAGGACGGTTGATATTGCTTTCGACGTCATCTAACGCTTCTTGGGCTTCCGTTAGTTTTTGCTGAAAGTCTTCATTACTTTGAGACTCTACTTCATCAGCGAGTACCTCAAGGCTTGTTGGGGGTAAATTATCTTCATGCTGATCAGCTTTTCTGAAGTTTTTCACTTTATCTACGACTTGTGATGATTGCTCTGAAATAGTTTGGGACAAGTCCGCTGTTTTTACTTTAGCAGTTTGAGCGAATTCTTGTCCTTTTTCAACAGCATTATTTTTTACTTGCTCTGTTTTTAAACGAACATAAGCCGCTTGTTCATTTAAATCCGCTCTTAGTTCTTTACCTGCTTTCGGAGCTAACAATAAAGCAGTCGCTGCTCCTACTACTCCTCCAATAATCGTTCCTAATAAAAAGTCTTTATTTGTTGATTGATTATTTGCCATTGCTTTCTCCTCCAGTATACTTTTAAGAATAAGATCTTGAGCGCTTTTGTGATGGTTTAGCTAACTCAGTAGCAGTCGAATCAACAGTAGATTGTTGAACAGGCTTTCTTCTTGCTTTCAGTCGTTCCCATACATCCATTGCTACATTGCTCCATTGAACAACTTGCGCAACGGTCTCTTTATTTTCTTCCACCTTTTGCGAGACGCTAGTAGAGACGTTCTTTAAAGATTTGTTTAAATCATGAATTGAGTCCCCAACACCTTTTACCGAGTCAACTACGGTATTTAAAGCTTCTGATTTCCGTTGGATATCTTCTGCTAATAAATTAGTTTTATGTAAGAGTGCGGTTGTTTCCGTTGTAATACCTGTCATTTGTTTTTCCAGACCATCGAGCGTTCCTGCCACAGAAGTAAGCGTTTGTTGTACAGAACGAAGCGTCTTTGATACTGAAACAACAAGATAGAAAATCGCAATAGCGACTACTGCAGCGCTTAAATATAAAATAAGAATCATATTTAATCCCCTCCTCGTTCATATTGTTGATATAAATACATTCCCAATTTTAAGACAGTTTAAACATCCGATTAGAAATTGGAATTGTTTATCCTTATCATACACTATCTTCCTCATTTTCTTAAACTTTTATTATTTATCGCCTTATCTTTTGGAAAGTATAACTAAAATACCCTTTATTCATCAACAAAAAATAAATAATCGGTTACAATAAGGAAGTGGCATTTGTCGCTTATTTTAAAGGAGGGATACATATGAAAGATCCTAGAATTCAAACTTTAGCCCATAATTTAATTAATTACTCCGTTCGTCTTCAAAAAGGCGAAAAGGTTTTAATTGAAAACTTTGGCTTGCAGCGTGAACTTGTAACTGCACTGGTAGCAGAGGCATATGCTGCAGGTGGGTACCCATTTGTTTCATTAAAAGATCATACGGTAGACCGTGCTCTCCTTCAAGGTGCACAAGAAGAACAATATAGCATGATGGCTAACTTTGAAGCAAACGTGATGAAGGAAATGGACGCTTATATTGGATTACGTTCAGGTTCCAATATCTTTGAACAATCTGATGTGCCAGGAGATAAAATGCGTATTCATGGAAATACAATCGGTAAAAAGGTTCACCGTGATATTCGTGTACCAAAAACGAAATGGGTCGTCTTACGCTACCCAAATGATGCAATGGCTCAGCTAGCTAAAATGAGCACAGAAGCATTTGAAGACTTTTACTTTGATGTATGTAACTTAGATTACAGCAAAATGAGTAAAGCAATGGATTCACTTGTTGACCTAATGAATCGTACGGACAAGGTTCGTTTAACAGGAAAAGGGACTGATTTAACCTTCTCTATTAAAGATATTCCTGCCGTAAAATGTGCTGGTGAAATGAACATTCCAGATGGAGAAGTCTACACAGCTCCCGTCCGTGATTCAGTAAACGGAACAATTGCCTATAATACCCCTTCACCATATCAAGGATTTACGTTTGAAAACGTAACGCTGACGTTTGAAAATGGAAAAATTGTTGAAGCAACAGCAAACGATACAGAGCGTATCAATGAGATTTTTAATACAGATGAGGGTGCTCGCTTTGTAGGAGAGTTTGCTATTGGTGTAAACCCATATATCCAACGCCCGATGCAAGATATTTTATTTGATGAAAAAATTGATGGAAGCTTCCACTTTACACCGGGTGAATGTTATGAAGATGCGTACAACGGAAATAAGTCAAACATTCACTGGGATATGGTTATGATACAACGCCCTGAATACGGCGGTGGAGAAATTTACTTTGATGATGTGTTAATTCGTAAGGACGGTCTTTTTGTATTAGAAGAATTAAAAGGATTAAATCCAGAGAATTTAAAATAATCAAGTATTTAAGCAATCAAAAAAGCTCAGATTAGCTAATCTGAGCTTTTTTATTATGAAACTGTTTTTTGATATAGTTCTTCAAACTTTTGAATATCTCCAGCTCCCATAAATACAAGAACTGCTTCATTGTGACCTTTTAATGTTTCAATCGTTTGTTCATCAATAAGCTCTGCTCCATTAATTTTGCTACGCAAATCTTCAATTGAAAGCTTGCCTTGCTGTTCACGAGCTGAGCCAAAGATATCGCATAAATATACCTTATCTGCATGCTGTAAACTTGTAGCAAAATCCTCTAAAAACGTTTGTGTTCTTGTGAATGTATGAGGTTGGAATACAGCAACTACTTCTCGATTTGGATACTTCTGACGAGCTGCTGAAATTGTTGCGTTAATCTCAGTTGGATGGTGCGCGTAATCGTCAATTAATACTTGCTTTCCAACACTTTTTTCACTAAAGCGTCGCTTTACACCTTGGTATGTCTTAAACCGCTCTTGTAACACAGCTACCGGGATATCTTCATAATGACATAGTGCAATTACTGATAGAGCATTCAAAATATTATGGTCTCCGTATCCAGGAATTTCAAATGATGCAAAGAACGTATTGCGTACAAACACATCAAATGCTGTTCCAGCTGTACTTTTCACGATATTGCGAGCTTGAAAATCGTTTTCTTCACCTAATCCATAATATAAAACTGGTACTTTTGCTTGGATTTGCTGAAGATGCTCGTCATCGCCACAGGCAATAATACCTTTTTTCACCTGTAAGCCCATTTCTTGAAACGCACTGAATACATCTTCAATGTTCGCAAAATAATCTGGGTGATCAAAATCAATATTCGTCATGATTGCATAATCTGGCGTATATGATAAAAAGTGACGGCGGTATTCACAAGCTTCAAATGCAAAGTATTTGCTATCTTTTACACCTTTTCCTGTACCATCTCCAATTAAATATGAAGTTGGTTCAGCGCCTTGAATAACATGGGCTAGCATACCAGTGGTCGATGTTTTACCATGAGCACCTGTAACAGCGATACTTGTAAACTGTTTCATATAATCACCTAAAAAACGGTGATAACGTACAACAGGTAGATCGCGCTTCATCGCTTCTGCAATTTCCTCATGCGTATCAGGAAACGCATTTCCAGCAATTACAATCATACCTTCTTTAATGTTTTCTTTATTAAAAGTTAGAACAGGAATCCCCTGCTCTTCTAATGCTTTCTGTGTAAAGATTTCTTTTTCAATATCCGAACCTTGAACTTGAAAGCCCGTATCATTTAAAATTTGTGCCAACGCACTCATCCCTGTTCCTTTAATACCTACAAAATGGTAAACTGTCATATAAAGAACCTCCAACATTCGTCTATCTGTAAGACAGTATATGACGGTTATCAATAATTGCTCTTACAAACATGTCATTCTTCGCATTTGTTTGTGTAAAATGACAACAGCTGCATATTATATCACTTCTGCAAATTTCTCAACAGGCTTTGAGAGCCTTGACTTTTGGCTATTTTTGAAAGACTCGGACCTCAGTCAAATAGGCAACCGCATATCTTTTTAAAAATTGTCTCCAAGTGAGTTTTTCATTTTGATTCAGTGATTGATGTAGCTTCTCCATACTAGCTTCTGCTTGTATAAAGTAAGAGCCTACTAATACGTCATAACCGAGTGACTTTATTTTCCGAACCCATAATACTTTTTCAACATCTGTGTTCTTAAACCTTCCTTTTACATCTTTGATGATAACCTGCTTGTTTGTCAATGGACTATATCCTTTTACGTAAAAAGACTCACATACTTTTGATACAATAATCGGCTCTAATACACTTGTTAAAAACAAAGCACTTTGAATTAAAAATGTTTCATTTCGTGTAGCTGCTTTTTCACTTATAAACTGCTGCAACAATGTTCGGCCTTGAATTGTAACATAATCAAATGCAAACCAATGTTGAAATAAATACTCTTTGTCGCTTAGCTGCATTTGTTCCTGCGAAAGTCCTGTACGCTCACGAAAAAGGTGAGCCGCTCTCACTTTTTCTCGAATATTTGTATACCGCATCACAAACAAAACATATTCATCATAAAAGGATTGAATAGCATCATCCGTTTGGGATTGTTTTTCTTTCCGAATTTCAATTAAATCGATAATGTCTTGATGGTTATTCGCCATTGCCTCTCACACTCATTATCGAGGAGCCGTATCATATCGCTTGTGAGCTGACGTCCTCATTACTAGTTATGCTTTCCAAATCAAACTGGAAAAAACAATGAAATGTTACCCCTACATATACTAAATCATTTTTTGTAATCTGACAAACCTTTATCTCTGTTCTCGCACTTCCAAAATAACCTAATCTTGTTACATACATAAAGACCTCGCTTAAGCTACTTTGCTAAAATAGCCGTAGCAAGCCAGGTCTTTACTTTAATAGCTGGCCGTTTTATTTTCAAGTTCATGCAGTTCATCTTCTGTAATCAGCACGTCTCTTGGCTTACTTCCTTTTGCCTCTGAGATAATTCCTTGCTGCTCCATCATATCAATTAATCTTGCAGCGCGGTTATAACCAATACGGAAGCGGCGTTGCAGGCTTGATGCTGAAGCACCGTCCTGGTTTAGAGCAAACTCACACGCCTCATAGAATAATTCATCATCTTCCTGTGTTGAAAACGTCTGCTGTTTTTTTAACAGCTCCTGCTGATCGAATAAATAGGTTGGCTTCATTTGCGATTTTACATGATCTACGACACGATCAATCTCTTCATCTGATACAAAATTACCTTGAACTCGAACCGTTTTAGACGAACCGTTTTCTAGTAATAACATGTCTCCTTTACCAAGTAGCTTCTCCGCTCCACCTGTATCAATGATGGTGCGAGAATCCACTTGAGAAGAGACTGAAAAGGCTACGCGAGTTGGGACATTCGCTTTAATAAGACCCGTGATAACGTCAACAGAAGGTCTTTGCGTTGCTAGAAGCAAATGAATACCGCATGCTCTTGCTTTTTGAGCTATACGACAAATCGCTTCTTCTACTTCACCAGGGGATACCATCATTAAGTCTGCCAGCTCATCAATAATAATGACGAGATATGGAAGCTTACCGCTTTTTTCACTATGCTCTTCTACTTTTTCATTATAGCGTGTAATATCACGCACACCTGTATGCGCAAACAGCTCATAGCGACGCTCCATTTCTTCTACAGCCCATTTTAAAGCTGATGTTGCAGCTTTAGCATCCGTAATAACAGGGCTTACTAAGTGTGGAATGCCGTTATAAGGAGCTAACTCAACCATCTTTGGGTCGATAAGCATCAGCTTTACCTCGTGAGGGGCTGCTTTATAGAGCAAGCTTACAATAATTGTGTTAATGCATACGCTTTTTCCTGAGCCTGTGGCCCCTGCAATTAGTCCGTGGGGCATTTTATTCAAGTCTGTTACGACAGGAGCACCTGAAATATCTAAGCCCAGTGCAACTGTTAACGGTGATTTATTTTGTGTAAACGCTGGGTCAGTTACTATTTCGCTAAGTAAAACCGGCTTACTTTGTTGATTGGGCACTTCAATACCAATTGTATTTTTACCTGGTATTGGCGCCTCAATCCGAATATCTCTTGCTGCTAAACTCAGTTTGATATCATCTGTTAAATTTGTTATTTTATTTACCTTAACGCCTGGCTCTGGCTGAACTTCAAATCGTGTAACGGTTGGACCTTTCGTCACATTTACTACTTTAGCACGAACGTTGAAATTATTTAGCGTCATATCAAGCAGGTCACTTTGCTCTTGTACCCAATCATGATCTTCTTCCATTTCAATTAAGGGTGCATCTAATATTGACATAGAAGGAAATTGATACGACAACTCTGCTTGAGAATCCATTGGCGGCATTTCTTCTTTAAGTAGCGCAGGAATTGGTTCTTCATCATGTACTTCTTGCTTTTCCTCCATTTTCAAACGCTCTATAGATGACGATTTAGTGGCTTTTTCACGATCCTTTTTTAACATCATGACATTAAAAGGAACTAACCTGCGCCCTCCATTTGATGAACTTGTACTTGACGATACGGTCTTTTGGTTAGTTGCTTCTGACTCATCTGCGAATGCTTGCGGCTCTTCTTCAATTGAAGGGTGATACCCTTTTGTCTCCTCAAATTCGCCACCATTAGTCTCTTCCCGCTCTTCCTGTTTTGGAACACTTTCCACTATTGATTCCGGCTTCTCTACTACTTCAGACTCTACAACATCCACATGGTCTTCAAAGTGAGTTGATGGTTCCTCTACTTCTTCCACTGATAAGTCTTCAATATGTAAGGAAGGGACTGGTTGAGGTTCGACATAAGCATCTTTTACCTGTTCACTAAACGATTCTGCCTTTTCTATTTCCTTGCTTTCCTCTTGCTGTTCTTTGCGCACCAAAGGCTCTACATATGTTCTTTCGTTACGTATTTCCTTTCGAAGAGACTCATAAGTAGGCGTCGGCTTTACGCCAGCTGGGCTCGAAAGCTCAAATTCCACCACTTCTGAATTTTGTTGAGAAAGATGATGGTTAGCTGGACGCTTATTAAACCCATATACGGGTGACGGGATTTCAGTCGGACGAAACGGCTTTTTCACTTGTGAAGTCGGCTTAGAAGCGACCGGTGCCTTTTTTTCTTGTACTGGCTTCACATATTCTGGACGTTGAAAAGAAGTTGGTTCTTCTTTAGTCAACTGATAACTTTTCAGTATAGGCTCTCGTTCATTTTTCAATTTCTCAGCAGGCCTTTCTCTTCGACGAACCTCACGCCTTGGTGAATCATCTGAACGATTAAATTGATTGTCATCTATAAGCGGAAAGCGAAATTGACCTTTTGGATAGTGATAAGCTACTTTTGCCTCTAATTCTTGATGGGTTGTCCCTTTTTCTTGTCTCGGTAAGCGGGCTGGCGTTTTCTTCTTTGGAGTAGCTGCTTTTTCATTGACCGTGTCTTGAACTGGCCTTTGCTTCATTTCTGTTTCTTTCTTAGGTTCATCTAATGGAATCTCTGTTTCTCGACCTTTTTCATCTACTATAATTTCTTTTACTTCATAACCTAATAGATAATCCATCATTTTTCGCATAAAACCCATTTTTATCACTCTTTCTTCCTTAACAGTCGTATTTCTATTTATAAAAAACTGTATGCTTCTTGTAAAATTTTCAATTTTTATACACTCTCATTCATTTTACCATGTATCCAATAGGGTTCCTATAAAATCTATTAACTAGATACCCGATATATTGTGAAATATGCAAAAAAGCCACTAGAACTACTAGTAGCTTTTAATTTTATCAAATTTATAAAACCATTGACAATTGCTTTTCACAAACTGTAATCCTTTGAAACATAGGTGTAAAGCAACATCCGACTTTGGCATCATATAGAGTTAGGCTGAGAACTCTTCTCCTACTTTTGCGCTTTCTTCCAACACTAAAATACCTTTTTCTTGAGGAGCATTTGGTAAAGCCAATTCTTTTGCAGAACAGATCATACCAGAAGAAGGTACGCCACGAAGTTCTGCATCTTTAATAACAAGACCACTTGGCATAACAGCGCCTACTTTTGCCACTACAACTTTTTGTCCTGCCTCAACATTTGGAGCGCCACACACAATTTGTAACGTCTCTGTCCCAACATCTACTTTACAAATATTCAATTTATCAGCATTTGGATGCTTCTCTTTTTCTTGAACGTAGCCCACAACAAATTTTGGAGACAAGTCTACTTCAATCGATTCAGAAAATCCGCTTTCCTGAATAACTCGGTTTACTTCCGCTACTAGCTCTTCTGTTAACTTAATAGGTCCATGCCCTGAAAAAGATAAAACAGTAGATGCTTCAAAAATATTATAGCCAGCAGTAATATTTGATTTTTCATCAAAGATTCGCGTTACATTCTTTTTTGTTTCAAACGTTCGGTTTGAAAGTTCAATGTCTCGAAGAGATACGATTAACGTATCACCGATACCTTCTTTGTTGTAAAAAATATTCATTCCTTAACTCCGTCCTTTACTACGATTTTTTCCTAAAATGAAAATCGGTTCTAAACGCCCGTTTTCATACAAGAAAGAGAGTGCTGTAATGGGTACTCTTCCACTAGCAAAAAAGCTCATATTCATCTGTGCTAATATATCATAGCCTGTTTCATTTTGAACATCTGCTAAAATTAAAACATCCTGATGAGGCACAGCAATTGTGAGCGTTCCTTTTACTTTATCTTGAAACTCTTGTAAGAAAGATTCATTTAAAATCCGGCTCGCATCGTACCCGTCATTGGCATTAACAAAATAAAAATCATTGCCTGCAACTGTATCTTTTTTATATGTAATTGGCAATGAACGAAGATTAAACTTTGCCATTTCCCTTATAGATGTTACATCAAGCTTTTCTTTTTGCAGAAGCTTTTCATCTATTAATCGATACGTATTACCTAAATCTAAGGCATAATAAACTCTTGTTTCTGCCGTATGATCATCATATACGAGCGGAACATCTTCGTTTGTTTTCGTTGGAAAAGAGGTAGACCGAATAACTGGAAGAACCTTCTTTTCTTTTGAGTCTAATTGTTGTTCATCATTCATTACGCGCACAGCTTCTCTTATATAATATATCATTTCGTCTACTGCTGCGTCTTTTTTTTCTTCCCATTTCGCAATGAGCCCTGGTAGTGAAACCGTTAATCCTTTTTTTGTTTCAGAATGCTCAATTCTTAGCGTATCGTTTTTTTGATCAAATTGAAAACGTAGATTTTCATCTTTCAAACGATCTTGAACTAACTTTTTCATTTTAACACTTGTCATCTTCACTGAAAAACCCCTCCTTTTCACCAAAAGAAGCTTAAAATAAGGCCTCTTGTTAAAACAACAGGCCTAGCGATAGCTTATCCTTTTAAACTTTCAATAAATTGTTCAATTTCTTCCTGCGTTTTACGATCTTTGCTTACAAAACGTCCGCTTTCTTCACCGTTGTTATATCCTACAAAGCTTGGAATACCAAAAATATTCAGTTCAATGCACAAATCAATAAACTGATCTCGATCGATATAATGAAACGTATACTCACTATACTTTTGCTCTATTTCAGGTAGAATCGGTTCAATTACACGACAATCTGGGCACCAGTCTGCTGAAAACATCATGATGTGCTTTCCTTCTTTAATAACCTCATTATATTGTCCAATACTTTCCATTTTCTTCATTTTTATTTCCTCCTTTATGTTTTATGTCTCGTTTCTATTCAAAAAGACATTGGGTTTATGCTTCATTTAATTTTACATTCACTCATATGAAACCATAGTCAAACAGATGGTGCAAGTATCTTACTTTCAAGTATGTAGAACATTTTACTATTATAAGACGTTAGTATATCCTATTTAGCGGTTTTGATGAAATAGATATTGACCATACAGCATACGAACAACCTGCTCAAACATAGCCGTTCTGGTAAGGATTTCTGATGTGAAGATACCGATTGCTCCTTCATTTGAACGTACATCTTCTTTTTTTGTAAAGCGTTCCATAGCTTCTGCTAACTCAATTTTTTCTTCTTTTAACACCCTTGCAATTTCCTCAGGCAATAAAATTCTTGCACCACCCGCAATGATTGGCTTTTCAAGAGACCGACTACTTAAAGCTCCCCAGTTGCACAAAAATAAGCCGTAATCCGTTTCTGTTACGCCCCCTTCTAATCCAATCCCTAAGTCTATCTCATCTTTACATACTTTCTCTGAACGATTAATAGCTCCTTGAATGGTTTCTTCATCTGAAAACGGTTGGCTAGATACACCTGAAGGCACATCAAATGAATAGTATGTCATCTCTTGTCCAAATACATTTTTAACAGCATTTACTTTAGTTGGATTTTTCGTTCCGATTGCAATGTTCATTCCGTTGCTCCTTTGCGTGTTTTTTAATTAACACAAAAAACAATCGCTTTTTACAAGCGACTGTTTTAAGACTACACCTGCTCTTTAAGAGTAGCTACTGTTGTTTCGTCTGTTGCCCGCACGAGCTTCACCAATAGTTCTTTTGCAGCAGCATAATCGTCTACGTGAATCATGGAAGCATGTGTGTGAATATATCTTGAACAAATACCAATTACAGCTGATGGAACACCGCTGTTAGACGTGTGAACGCGCCCAGCATCTGTCCCACCTGGTGACACAAAATACTGATATGGAATACGGTTGGTCTCAGCTGTATCTAGAATAAACTCTCGAATACCTCGATGCGTTACCATCGTACGATCAAAAATGCGAAGCAGTACACCTTTTCCAAGCTGACCAAATGCACTTTTATCTCCTGACATATCATTCGCTGGGCTGGCATCTAGCGCATAAAAGACATCCGGCTTAATCATATTTGCAGCAGATTGAGCACCTCGTAAACCTACTTCTTCTTGCACAGTTGCTCCAGCATATAGAATGTTTGGAATCTTATCATCCTTTACCTCTTTCAATAACTCAACTGCTAATCCACAACCGTATCGATTATCCCACGCTTTTGCTAAGATTTTTTTCTCGTTAGCCATTGGTGTAAATGGACAAATGGGTACAATCTGATCTCCAGGACGAATCCCCATATCAGCAACTTCTTGCTTGGAATCGGCTCCAACGTCAATCATCATGTTTTTAATAGCCATCGGCTTATTACGCTGCGCATCCTCTAACAGATGTGGAGGAATCGATGCAATAACGCCTGTAATCTTCTTCGTTCTTGTAATAACCTCGACGCGCTGAGCTAATAATACTTGACTCCACCATCCGCCTAATGTTTGGAAACGAAGCATTCCTTTATCGGTCACACCGGTCACCATAAATCCAACTTCGTCCATATGCCCAGCTACCATTACTTTTGGACCTGAAGAATTGCTTTTTTTCACTCCAAAAATACTTCCAAGTCCATCTTGAATAATTTCATCAGTTAAAGGCTCCATTTGTGATTTCATAAAAGACCTTACCGCATGCTCATGCCCTGGAGCACCCGGAAGTTCTGTTAATGTTTTAAATAATGATAAAGTTTCTGAATTCATCTTTCGTCTCCTTTATGTATGTCATTACTTTTCATTGTAGCGAAAAGTCAAAATACTTTCCATTTTTCTTCCTTAACCAAGAGGATTGCTTAACAATCAAAGTATGTTTTTGTATAATGGACTATAGTAAGAACTTTTGTTTTTATTAAAAAAAGAAGGTGATTATTATGAAGTATACGCAGCTCATAACTGGCATTGCTGTTGGTTTTGCAAGCGCTTATCTATATCAAAAGAAAAAGTCGTCTCTTTCATCCATGGAAGCATTGCATATTGCAAAGCAAGCATTTAAAAGAAATGGTCCCATTAACGGCTCTTGGATTCAGACGACGACCAAGGTTATAAACAGGTACGGCCTCGCTTTTGAAGGTTACTCTGGTGGTATTACTCGTTCTGTCAATGGAAATCAGGAACAATATGAATTCTTCATTGATAAAAGTAGCGGTAACATTATTGACTTAGTAAAGATTGATTAAACTTTACTGCATTTATGATGTGACCTTTAGTATCCCACTTAATCGCTCGGTAATAAGCATCGTGGTAAAAACTAAGCCATGCATTTTGATTATATGCATACTGAAGCCATTTTTCTTTTTGAGAAATAGATGTCATTGGAAAATCGTCATAGGCCATAACCCACAACACATTATGATGAGCATGAGTTGGTAATAGATCTCCCATATGCACAAGCTGCTCGCCTTGACTACTAATGACAATGACAGAATGTCCATCACTATGCCCACCTGTGTGATGCATCGTAAATTCTGGGAGCAATTGAAGAGAATCATGAAACGGCACAACTTGAGATTCAATAGCTTCCCAATTTTGCTTCCAATACGTATTTTTTGAACGCATATTAGGGTTTTGCATTTCGTTCCATTCAACGTCGCTTACATAAATAACTGCGTTTGGAAATGTAGACTCCAATTTCCCTTGACTTCTCGTTGTTAGTCCCGCTACATGATCAAAGTGCATATGTGTCATCGCTACTTTTGTTACATCATGTCGCGTTAATCCCAGCTTCATTAAATCCGTTTCTACGTTAGATTCTTCCGTAATGCCAAAATGTTTTTTTTGCTTACCTTCAATCATTCCGTTTCCTATGCCTGCATCAATTAAGATAACTTCATTACCAGTTTGAACTAGCAATGGATCTGTTCTCATTGGGATACGATTGTCATAAGCAGTAGGGTATTTTTTAGACCAAAGCTCTTTTGGTACAACACCAAACATAGCTCCCCCGTCAAGATGATTATCTCCACCATTTAACCAAGAAACTCTCACATCTCCTATTGTTAACGTTTCCATTTTTACACCTCCCATATATTCCTATTTATTGTATCACTCCCTATTTACGTTTTTATAGTCTTTTTTAAACAAAAAAGAGTTTGGGACATAACAAAATGATTGCTTCTAAAAGACGAACACTAGCTGTTCCCATCTCTTTCCCGCAGGAGTCGAGTATCCTACGTTCCATTCCACCCTGTTTCCAACATTGTTTTCACAATCAACCAAAAAACCTGAACGATTAAAAGTTATGAACTCTCAATCGTTCAGGTATATCATTGGCTGAATTACTTATGTCCCAGCCTCCTTATAGATATTATTTTTCATTCATGTATTTAACTTCTGAACGATAAATACGACTTCCCTTTTGAGAAAACTTTTCTTCATACTCCGTCATAATATTTCCTTCGAAGTCACTAGCATGTAAATCTAAACTTACGTACTTTAATAACAAGCCATATTCAGAAAAGCTCATTAAAGAGTATTCAAACAATCCTTGATTATCTGTTTTAAAATGAATCTCTCCACCATCGATTAAAATTTGTTCATAGATATTTAAAAATGTTTTGTACGTTAAGCGTCTTTTAGCATGACGAACTTTTGGCCAAGGATCTGAAAAGTTTAAGTATACTCGCTCAACATCACCTTTAGCAAAATATTCCGTTAGGTCTTTTGCGTCAACGCTTAGCAGTTTAAAATTCGGTACTTCTGCTTCAATTATGCGATCTAGCGCACTAACAATTACACTTTCATATAACTCAATGCCAAGGTAGTTAATGTTTGGATTTTGCTTAGCCATCCCAAGTAGGAATTGACCTTTTCCAGTTCCAACTTCAATATGAATTGGGTTATCGTTTCCAAATACCTCGTTCCATTTGCCCTTATGTTCTGCAGGATTTCCAACGGCATATTGTGGATACTGTGCCAATTTCTCTTTTGCCCAAGGCTTATTTCTTAGTCTCATACTGCACACCTCATCTATATTATCAAAAATTATCAAAATTGAACCACACGGAAAATGTCGGTTATTTTGTACAACCGACATTCGTATGAATAATTGTATTCATAAAGAAAAAAATAAAAGCATCATACGAGAAAGGATGGTGCACTATGCCTTTAAACGCTCAACATCAAATGGCTATCTTAAAGGACATCTTATCAAATCACCAAACTGACTGCTGTGGAACAGTCTCTGAATGCGAACAAGTTGAACGTTTAGCTCAAGCAATGCTAGCAAATGGAACTGCTAATGAACAAGTGTATCGCACGCTTCAAAACATTTGCGAGTATACACAGACTGCCAAAAGCGCGGCGCATCTCGATCAACATATTGAAACAAATAAACAAAATTTATCCCAATGGGTTGAAGAACTATCTAGTCTATCTTAACTAAACTTACTGGCTTAACTCTCATTTTCAAGCAATACTTTTAAGTAGTTAAGCCAGTAGTTCATTTCTGGTAATTCTTGCTTTGTACGATGCCATTGTACAAATAAAATACTTTGACTCACAACATACCACTTCATTCGCTTTTGCAAGCTATCTGTTAAAGCAATACCGTACTTTTCTAGCCAACCCTTCCATTCTGCTGGATCAATGTACCAGTACAGCAGAAGGCCTAAGTCAATAGCTGGATCAGCAATCATCGCTCCGTCCCAATCGATTAAATATAGCTGTTCATTCTCACCTAGCAACCAATTATTATGATTGACATCGCAATGACAAACAACATATTCCTCTGGCTGAACGAAATCCACTTCTCGCTCTAAATACAGAATCCCTTGCTCAACAACTGGTTCTTTCTGCAAGTCCAAATCTACATTTGCTCGAATATCGAGTAGAACGTCTTGTGGTAATAACGACTCTTTCCCTAATCTTTTTAACATATCCAACAACTCTTTAGAGTGATGAATTTTACTCAGCAGTTCTGTTACTCTATCCGAGTTCATATCTTGAGGTTTTAACTCTCGACCATCTAGCCAGTGTTGAGCTGTAATTACATCTCCATTTTCCATTCGTTTGGTCCAAACTAACTTTGGAACAATCCCTTCTGCTGACAAAACAGCTAGGAAAGGAGATGAATTGCGCTTCAGAAATAGCTTTCGGTCTTGAAACCTCGCGAAATAAGCATCTCCAGTTGCACCGCCAGCAGGAGTCACTTCCCATTCGCTTCCTAATATATGTTCCAACCAATTCACCTTCAATTTCAACACACACATTTCATTAAAAATTTAAAGTTATGTTTACTTCTATTTATATCATCAACAACGTGTATTTGTTTTATTAAATAAAAAAGACAGCTATTGCGGACATATACCAATAGCTATCCTTCATAAATTTTATCCTCTTCCCGCTTTTCTCGTCAAGTAGCAGAATAGCACTTATGTTTTAAATAATGCTAAAACGCCAACCGCAGGAACCGCTGCTTCGCCTGAAAGGGCTTTTGGAAATGGATACTGATAAGCGCTTTCTCCATCGATTACGACGTTCCAACTCCCCTGTGGCAAGTTAATATAATGAGTTGATGTGTCTTGGTTAAACGCGACAATGATATCCTTCCATGGTCCGTATTTTTCTACATTGGCAAGAGCATACGCAACTATTTCTGGCACCGATTCTAAGAACTTCATATGCTTACGAATTCGCTCGGTTGTATGAAAGCGAAATGCGCCGTGCGCTTTTCTTAGCTGAATCACTGCTTGTAGCCACTTTATATCCTTGTTATAGATTTTCCGCTGCTCCCAATCAAATTGATTGATGCTATCCGGTGAGCGATAGCTATTTTCAACACCTTGTTTTGTTCGATAAAATTCTTGTCCTGCATGTAGAAAAGGAATGCCTTGAGCTAATAACACCATTGCACTTGCAAGCTTTTGCCTTTTTTGCAAAATTTGTTTCTCCTCATGTGAATTACACTTACTCAATTTATCCCACAGCGTGTGATTATCGTGTGATTCTACATAGTTTATCGAAGAGGTAGGCTGAACAAATAAATACTTCTCTCCTTTTTGATAAGAAACACTGCCAGCCATTACTTGCTTTACTTCGTCAACTCGATGGGTGTTGCCACAAATAAAACCTTTATCATAGATGTTAAAAGTACTTCCCTTGATAAAATCTCGAAAACGATCATTAAAGAACCCAATATGTGGGACTTTATCAGAGTTATAGATTGTTGCTTTTTGCTCTGAAGATAAAGGGGTATTTAGATCCCACCCTTCACCAAACAGCAAAATGGATGAATCATATTCAAACAGCTTTTGTCGAATCGTATTCATCGTTTCAATATCTAAAATTCCCATTAAATCAAAACGAAAGCCATCAACATCATATTCTTTGACCCAAAACAAGACGGAGTCAACGATAAATTTACGCGCCATCTTACGCTCAGAAGCAAAATCATTTCCTACACCTGTTCCATTGGACGGCATTCCAAATTGATCATGCCGGAAGTAATATCCTGGAACAATCTTTTCAAAAGAAGAGTCTTCCCTTACATATACATGGTTATAGACAACATCGAGTATAACACGTAGATCATTCTCATGAACCGCTCGAATAAGTTGCTTTAGCTCTAGAATACGAGCTATAGGATTTGTTGGCTCCAAAGAATAGCTGCCTTCCGGCACATTAAATAGGAGTGGGTTGTAGCCCCAATTATAGGTATCTAAAGGCTTCAGTTCATCTACGCCATCAAAGTCATAAACGGGTAGGAGCTCCAAATGCGTAATACCAAGTTCCTTTAAGTAAGCTAACCCTGTTGTTACACCGCTTTCTGTTGACGACTCAGTGAATCCTGCATATGTTCCTTTATTGGACACGTTACTGGAAGGATGAATGGTAAAATCACGAATATGGACTTCATAAATAATAGCATCCGTGGGCTTTTGAAGCGGAGCCTTTTTCACAGGCGGCTGCTTAGTTTTGTGTAAATTCACCAACACACCGTATTCACTGTTTGCTGATGCTGCTATTGCATACGGATCAACAGCTTCTCTCGTAACACCGTTGACCGTTACCTCATAGCTATAGTGATGCCCTTCTTTTTCAAGGCCACAAATCGCTGTCCACACTCCCTTTTTCATACGAGCCATGCCAATATATTCTTTATTTAACGTTTTAGGATTGATAAGCTTTACCTTCACATCTGTAGCAGTCGGTGCCCATAATTTCAGCTGAATATGTTGCTTGGTAAAAACCACACCCAAGTCCGATTCATTGTAAAAAAAAGCATCATCGAATTCAGGAGTGCGAATGACAGCTCCTATCTTTAAATCTGCTTTGGCACCACGTTCTTCTACCACTTGATACTCTTCACCAATCTCTATTTTTATTTGACAGTAGCATTCATATTTTATAGCCTCATGTAATACTTTTCTATCCTTTAGCTTTAAAGAAAGCGATTGGCCATCTCTCATTAAACAAAGCGAATTCACTTCTCCATCGTAGTAAGATTTAGGAACAAGAACGGTAACCATATCCATCTTATCTAAATATGCTTCAAATTTTTGATCATCATAAGCCATCTGTTCTCCTCCTACATAACTTATTATGAGCATTATATGTTCAAATCGGAGAAATGAAAGCACTTTCTATTAGATAAATACTAAATTTCACATCAAAATTATTCATTCTCACTTCGATCAAAATAAATGCTTTGACTATGCTTTAAAAGTGCCTCTGCTGCCTGAAGCTGATTGAATTTTAAGGGTGCTGATAAACGCCTTAAATTATAGAACCATTCTTCATAGTTCCGCTTATCAATAAAATCAATTTGATACGGTTCTGTTGGAGAGTCAAAGAAACCATTGCGACTCAGTAATATTTTACGAATAGGTCGGTCAATATTATGAGATTGATAAAGGCTTTTGACGAGTTGCTCTGTTCTATTCAACCCAAGCACGGGATTTAACACTTTCTTTTTATCTTTCCCTATTAACTCTGTCCAAAAATTTTCTTTTGAATACTGAAAAACAGAGCCATTTTTCCCTTCAACCATTGCAATACAAATTGTTTCAGTAGGCGTAATTAAAATAACCTCTGCTTCAACAGGCGCTTTTTTCACTAAAAAGACAGGCTTATACATAAGTAGAAAAGTATCAGGAAAGCTTTTTAAAAAGTATTGAAGCTTTTCATCATAAAAGTATCGCTTATCTGCATTTGAAAGCTCAAATAAGGTCGACGTCGCCCACCTCATTTGCATTTGAAAAACATTTTCTAAAAACAATACCTTTAGGTCTTGTAGGCTTTTAGGTTCTGTCACAAACGCAGTGAGATTTTCGGCATCAAAGTTTTCTTCTGCTTCTTTTTCTATTTCTACCTCCATGTATTCTTTATCTGTTTCGGCTACTTCATCTTTTTTAAAAAAGGATTTTACCTTTCGAAAAAGCGATGGTTCTGAAGTCGGCGATTCGTCTATATCATCTAACTGAACCTCTTCCTCTCCGTTATAGAAATAATCCTTTGCTTTCTCCCAATTGTGTTGTTTCACGCGTGTAAATTGAGAGGAATAGTGATACAAATCTCGCTCATAGCGTGAAAGATAGTCTTGTATCTTAATAAGTTGCGCCATATCAAATCATTCTCCTCGTTAAAAAATACCAGATTGTTTTTATTGTTCAATTTTACTAACATTAAAAGAAAGATACCACTAGTAATTAAAGCTTTTTAGTGAAACCGTAAGCTTAAGCCCTTTTATCCTACTAATGCGATAGATTATGTTATGATAGAAAAAACACTTCTTTTTACGGCGATAAAAGTGTAGTTGTACGCTATTATTGTCTATACTAGGATAAAAAAGATCATTAATTCTATCGATGCAAAGGATGGTTAAAATGAAAGTTGTTAACAACATGGCAGATTTAATAGGAGATACTCCACTTGTTAAATTGAATCGTCTTCAGCCAGCTGACGGTGCATCCGTTTATTTAAAGCTAGAATTCTTCAACCCCAGCAGAAGCGTAAAAGATCGCGCTGCTTTTAATATGATTGTTAAAGCTGAAGAAGCAGGCCTTTTAAAACCAAATTCAACTATAATTGAGCCAACGAGTGGCAACACTGGAATTGGCTTAGCTATGAATGCTGCTGCAAGAGGATATCGCTCAATTCTTGTTATGCCAGATACTATGACGCAAGAACGTATTAACTTATTAAAAGCTTACGGGGCTGAAGTTGTGCTAACACCAGGAGATGAAAAAATGCCAGGTGCTATTCGTAAAGCTGAAGAATTAACAAAAGAAATTCCAAATGCTTTTATGCCAATGCAGTTTAAAAACGAAGCTAATCCAGACGCACACCGCCACACCACGGCAAAAGAAATTATTGAAGCAATGGATGATTTAAATAAAGAATTGGCTGCATTTGTTGCTACAGCCGGAACTGGTGGCACAATTACAGGGACTGGTGAAGTACTAAAAGAGCGCTATCCAAACATGAGTGTTCATGTAGTAGAACCTGCTGGCTCTCCTGTTTTATCAGGTGGAAAACCAGGAAAGCATAAACTTGTAGGAACAAGCCCTGGCTTTATCCCTGATACGTTAAATGTGAATGTGTATGATGAAATTTTAAAGATTAAAGATGAAGAAGCATATGATATTACGCGTAGACTTGCAGCTGAAGAAGGGATTTTAGTTGGTCCATCCTCTGGTGCAGCTTGCTATGCTGCCATTGAAGTAGCTAAAAAGCTAAGCCCCGACCAAGTCGTTGTGTGCATCGCCTGTGATACAGGTGAACGCTACTTATCAAGCGATTTATTCTCTTTTGATTCCTAATAAACCAAAAAAGGCGCTCATGCTGCTGAGCGTCTTTTTCGTTTACTTAGCTAACTCATAAATAGCTTGTGCATAAATGGCTGTTGCTTTCAATAGATCTTCGACCACCATATATTCATCTTTTTCATGAGCTACTTCTTCTCTTCCAGGGAATAGTGGACCAAATGCTACTCCGGCCTCTAGCGCTCGTGCATACGTACCTCCGCCAATGGAAATAAGCGTTGGTTCCTCTCCCGTTTGTTCTTGGTAGACTTGCTGTAACGTTTGGATGAGCTTATGCTTTTGATCGACATGATGCGGTTTTGAATCTGAAAAATGCTTAACAGAAATTTGATATGTCTCACTTTGCTTCTTAATTGTAGAAATAATAGTATCAATACTAGCGGCAACTGGGTACCGAATGTTTAAACCAATTTGTCCAGCCTTCTCATGAGTGTAAGATAAAATACCAACGTTTACAGTCAAATCACCTGTTACATCGTCTCGAATATGCAAACCGATTCTTTCACCAATTGTATCCTCTACAAAATAGTGATTAACATATGTAACGAACTGTCTTGCTTGTTCATTTAATGCTAATTCATGTAGAAAGCTTGCTAACAACACCCCGGCATTTTTCCCTTTTTGAGGAACACTTCCGTGGGCCGATACCCCTTCTAAGGTAAGGGTATATTTGTTGCTGTTGACTTCAACTGTACCTTTTACATGATGTTTATTTAAGAACTTCTCATACGTTTTTTCGAGGTTTGCTTCTTCTTTTACAGTAAGAACTGCTTTTGCATAGTCAGGTACCATATTATAACGACGACCAGATTCAAACGATGTTAGTACATAGTCGCCATCTGTTCCTTGAATCGGCTGTTGGTGTAACTCTACATCCGTAATCCCTTTTTCTGCGTAAATGATAGGAAAGTCAGCATCTGGAGCAAAGCCCATCGTTGGCATTTCTTCATGTTTAAAGTAGTGATCTACACATCTCCAATCGCTTTCTTCATCTGTTCCGATAATCATACGTACGCGTTTAGAAAGCGGCAATCCTAGCTCTTTAACAATTTTCATAGCGTAATAAGCAGCTATTGTTGGTCCCTTATCATCAATCGCTCCGCGAGCAAAGATTTTTCCGTCCTTAATTTCCGCACCGTATGGATCAACAGACCAACCATCACCTTCAGGTACGACATCAACGTGACATAAAATTCCTATTAATTCTTTTCCTTCTCCCAATTCAATATGTCCTGCATAACCATCTACGTTCTTAGTCGTAAAACCATCATCATTTCCTTTATCTAATAAAAAATGAAGAGCTTTAGCTACTCCTTCTCCAAATGGCTCATCTTCTTTTACAGATTCTTCAAGGACGCTTTTAATTTGTAAAAAGCGCTTCGTTTCTTCCAAGATATTGCTTTCTCTTTTTTTAACTTCTTCCATCCAATTGATAGCTTCCATAGTTATCCTCCATTATTGTAGAAGTATTCAATTTGTACTATTTCCACTTTATCACACCTATTTTCAAAAAGCTTCTAAGGTGTTTAATTAGCTAGAAAAAGGGTAAAGGGTTGTAACCTTTTCTCTAAATTTATGCTTGAATAGGTCTATTTTGTTATATTTCGCATACATTAAAAAATAATGTATAACTTAGGAAAGGAGACCTGCCAAAAAAGTACATATTTATCTCATTTATCACAATTTTTGTAAATTTATTATTAAATTAAGCTTTATCCTTTTATTTTTTATGATTTTTTGTGTACAATATAACTGAGGACTTAAATAGTGCTTGACATCTCAAAGTTATAAAGAAGTTGTGCCTTACGAAAAACGAATAAGGAAGTGGTTTTTTGAAACCTTCAACTAATCGAATGCTAACGCGTATCAAATCCGTTTATATGTTCATTAGTAAAAAGGGAACTGTCACTACTCAAGAGCTTGTTGATGAGTTTGGTATCACCCCTAGAACTATTCAGCGTGATTTAAATGTATTAGCATACAATGATTTAGTTCATAGTCCAAGTCGTGGTACGTGGACGACGACAGAGAAGAAGGTCAAGATTTCATCCTAGTAAGTTTCAAAGGTAAGTATTTATATACAGAGATAAAGATTCCTCATACTTTTTCGCCTTGTGTGTTGAGTATCTTTAAGTGCCTGATTTTACCTCAGTGCATTTAAACGTGAATTGTTTCACTTGCGTAGAGTGAACAAAAAGGAACCAATTTATGTACAGGTTCCTTTTTCTTTCGCCTCTTATTCTTTTTTATCTTTTAATGCGCTTAATTCTTCTTCTGTTAGCTCTCGGTATTCCCCCAGTTCTAACTCTTCATCTAGCGGCAAAGCTCCCATGGAAATTCGTTTTAAATACGTGACTTTCTTTCCTCTTGATTCAAACATACGCTTCACCTGATGAAATTTCCCTTCAACAATGGTTAGCTCAATTTCAGATGATTCACCGCTTTTTAAAATGGTTAACTCTGCGGGTTTCGTGACATATCCGTCATCTAATGTAACCCCTTTTCTGAATGCTTCGACATCTTCCTCAGTTACTTTCATATTAATAGTCGCAAAATAGGTTTTTGGAACATGCTTTTTGGGTGAGAGCAGCTGATGAGCAAGCTGTCCATCGTTTGTTAATAGCAGTAATCCTTCCGTATCTTTATCTAGTCTTCCGACTGGAAAAGGATTATAAATGGCGTCGTCAATTTCTAATAAATCAACAACTGTTTCATGTTGATGATCTTCTGTAGCAGAAATCACCCCTTGAGGCTTATTCATCATCAAATAAATAAATTCTTTGTATTCAATGATTTCTCCGTGAACGGACACTTCGTCAGTTTCCGGATTCACGTGTAGCTTAGCATCTTTAACCGCTTTACCATTCACTTTTATTGCTCCTGTTTTTAATAACCCTTTTACTTCTTTTCGACTACCATATCCCATATTAGCTAATAACTTATCTAATCTCATAAAATCCTCCTCAGTTTATATCCGAAAAGAAAGTGACTCATTGAATGAGTCACTTTCTCATTAACCGTTTGCTGGACGACGGCGCAAAATTTTTCGTTCAATTATGTTTATAATTCGTTTGCCCATTACTCGCTCTAGTAATGTCGAACGGTACGTTGCTACACCGTATACAATCCCTCCGACCCCTGCTCCAATAAAGGTGATCACCACAGCAGCGATGCGGCTTTGATCATACGCTAAGAAGAAGCCTAAAATAAAGGAAAGCAACTTAACGCTTAACCCCATAATTGCAACGAAGATAAAGATTAACACTGTACGTTTGATAAACGCATGGTAATCATAATTCGCATGCTTTTTAATGAGATAAAATGTATACGCAATAGATACAAGATAACCAAGAGCCGTTGCTAAAATTGAACCTAGCTCATGAAATAGATAAATAAATGGTACGTTACAAATAATTTTCACAATTAGACCAAATGCTAAACTGATTACCGCGTATTTTTGTTTATTCACACCTTGTAAAATCGCAGCATTCACAGTGAAAAATGAAAACAATAACGCAACCGGCGCATAAGCTAATAGAACTGTTCCACCAGCTTTAATATCTTCTATACCAAAGAATGTTCCATAGGCTGGACCCGCTAAAGCCATCAACCCAACTGATGCCGGTAATACTAAAAACATAATCGTTTGATACGTTTGGTCAATCTGTTTTTGAAGAGCCGTGTAATCTTGATTCACAAATGAACGTGTAATGGTTGGAACGAGTGTTAATCCAAACGCTGTCGCTAATGAAACAGGAATCATTACAAGCTTTGGTACATACGACTGCACAATCCCATTCATCGTTTCTGCAATTTCTTTTTGACCAGCAGCAACCATTGTACGGTTAAATGTAAATTGATCAACATACTGATAAAGGGGAATTGCAAGCCCTACAAATACATAAGGAATAGAATACGTAAACAACTCTTTAAAAATAGAAACCGTTGAAATACGCGTTGGCGTAACTTTTTGCTCTTGTACCATTTTGTCTAAATGAGGTTTTCGTTTTTTCCAATACCATAACAAGACAGCTAGTCCACCAAGCGCCCCTACAAATGCACCCATTGTTGCAAATCCAACCGCTAAGGCTAAACTTCCTCCGACAACTTTTAACACGATGTACGTAGAAGCGAGTAAGAAGACAACGCGGACAAACTGTTCAATAACTTGTGAAACAGCAGTTGGCCCCATAGACTGGTGTCCTTGGAAAAATCCTCGCATTAAACTCATAATAGGTACGACAAGAAGCGCCACGCTCACCATGCGCATAACCATGACAACGTCTTCTAACGAGTTATCTAAATCGGCTCCTCCTAGTGTTAAATCCGCAATAAAAGGAGATAAAGAATAAAGTAAGAGAAAAGATAAAACCCCTGTGACAAGCATAAGCTTAAGACCTGCACGATACATTCTCCTACTCGTATAGTAATCACCCATTGCGTTATATTTAGATACGAATTTTGAAACAGCCATCGGCATCCCTGCCGTTGCAATACTTAGGTAAATGGCATATTGGTTATATCCATATCCAAACAGCGCTCCACCTACAGCTCCAACGAGCGTTGCAAATGGAAAAATATAAATCATTCCTAATATGCGAGAAATATAGGTTCCTAACGTTAACACAAATGTTCCTCGTAATAGCTTTGAATCAGACATAAGCTTCCTCCGATACGTAATGTTACACTTTGATAATAGTGATAGAATAAAAAGGAATCAAGTTGCAGTTTTATTTCAGACATGCTTTAATGTTAACTGCTGCTAGCAGCTAGAAAAAAACAAGACTATAGCCCATTTTATCCAAAGTTTCTTCATTTGTCAGTGAACAAACTCAAATTTTATAAAATAGACAGGTTGGTGGAGATATGATTTATGATGTAATCGTAATCGGAGGAGGACCTTCTGGTTTGATGGCATCGATTGCAGCCGGTGAAAAAGGCGCAAAGGTACTATTAGTAGATAAAGGAACAAAGCTCGGTCGAAAGTTAGCTATTTCGGGTGGTGGACGCTGTAATGTTACGAACCGACTCCCAATCGATGAAATTATTAAGCACATTCCAGGAAACGGACGCTTTTTATATAGTGCATTTTCGATTTTTAATAATGAAGATATCATCAGATTTTTTGAAAACCTCGGGATTGCTTTAAAGGAAGAGGATCACGGACGCATGTTTCCCGTGTCAAATAAAGCACAATCAGTCGTTGATGCACTCATTGGTGAATTAAAGCGTTTAAACGTTCATGTACGCACAAATACGCCTGTAAGAAAAGTCGCATATGAGAACAATGCAGTAAAAGAAGTGCAGCTAGAGACGGGTGAAGTAATCCAAGCCAAGGCAGTCATTTTAGCTGTTGGAGGAAAGTCTGTTCCTCATACCGGTTCTACAGGCGATGGCTATGCTTGGGCGGAAGCAGCGGGACATACCATTACAGAACTTTATCCCACCGAAGTTCCCGTCACTTCAAGTGAATCATTTATTCGAGACAAGACATTGCAAGGTTTATCTTTACGTAGCGTTGGATTAAGCGTACTAAACAAGAAAGGCAAGCCTGTGATTACTCATCGAATGGATATGATTTTTACACACTTTGGAATTTCTGGACCCGCGGTATTGCGCTGCAGTCAATATGTTGTCAAAGAACTTAAAAAACAAAAAACAAAGACTGTTCAAATGATGATTGATTCGTTTCCAGACATAAATGAAGAAAATCTCTTTCAAAAAGTCGTAGCTCTTTTAAAAGAAGAACCAAAAAAAGCAATTAAAAATGTGTTAAAAGGGTTTGTGCCCGAGCGCTATTTATTATTTTTGTTTCAAGCTTCGCATATTGAAGAACAAGAACTTGCTGGACAAATTTCACATGATCGACTTCGCGAATTTGTTAGTCTTCTGAAACAATTTACGTTTTCTGTAAATGGAACGTTATCTCTTGAAAAAGCCTTTGTAACAGGTGGAGGCGTATCGGTAAAAGAGGTGCATCCAAAAGAAATGTCTTCAAAATTCATGAGTGGCCTCTACTTTTGCGGTGAAATTCTAGATATTCATGGATATACAGGTGGTTATAATATTACGTCAGCTTTAGTAACTGGAAGACTTGCTGGAGCAAATGCTGGAGAGTATGCCAAAAGCCTAGCGCATTAATGCGCTAGGCTTTATATATGACCATTGCTGAAAAACAGTATACTTGTTCATCTCGGTCCACATCTACTGTAACTTGATACTTAATGTCCACAATATCCTCATCATCAATTTTTTTCAAAAAGCGATTTAGAGCTACTTCTAAATCTTTTTCATGCTCTTTATCAAACACTTTTACCTGAACCACACCGCGACACCACTTTCATCCCATGATTATCACTGCTTGGACATTTCTATTAACATATGTATCAATCACTATAGACATTCTTATAAAATTTATACGTTGAATAAAAAAGAGTCTGGAATAAAAACAAATGATTCTTTCTCAAAGATGAATTATACCTTTTCTAAAGTAGTCAGGCTGGAACCACCAGTTCGTTCTATTGCGCCGCAGATGCGTGTCCTCCGCTCCGTTCCACTAAGTTTTTTAACTTATTTTAGGAATGAAGAAAAAGATACCCAAACTATCAAAAGTCGTTACCTTCCAATAGTTCGGATATCTCGTTAGCTAAAATACTTATGTCTCATCTTTTTTATTTACTTTTTAGTTGTTTCGCCTTCCCACTCAAGCATACCGCCAACCATGTTGCGTACTTTATACCCTTGCTCTTGTAAGTAGTAGCATACGTTCTCGCTACGACGTCCTGAGCGACAGATAAAGATATATTCTTTATCCTTATCAAAGGCATCAATATGTGCAGGAATATCATTCATACGAATATGTTTTGCTCCTGGAATAATGCCTTCTTCTACTTCTTCATCTTCGCGAACATCTATTAGTTCAAGTTCTTCATTTTGCTCCAAACGTTTCTTTAGCTCTTCTGTTGTAATTTCTTTTACTTGTTCCACCTTTTTCAACCCTCTCATTATGTATTCGTTCCCATGTTATTATTGTAACAAAAGTGATAAATGAAATTCTACTTACATGAAAAAAGCCTGAGGCTCTTGCCTCAGACTTCTATCATTAGTTCGCTACAATGTTTACTAATTTCCCTGGTACAGCAATCACTTTTCGGACAGTCTTGCCTTCGATTTGCTCTTGCACGTTTTCATTTGCCATTGCGATATCTTGAAGCTGTTCACGTGATGCTTCAGCTGGAACGTTTAGCTTTGCACGTACTTTACCGTTCACTTGAACAACAATTTCAACTTCATCATCTACTAATTTTGCTTCATCAAAAGCAGGCCAAGCCTCATACGAGATTGTTTCTTCGTAGCCAAGCTTATTCCACAGCTCTTCTGTAACGTGTGGACAAATTGGTGCAAGTAATTTCACGATGCCTTCCACGTATTGTTTTGGAAGAACATCGACTTTATATGCGTCGTTGATAAACACCATTAATTGTGAGATTGCTGTATTAAAACGAAGAGCTTCATAATCTTCTGTTACCTTCTTCACCGTTTGGTGATATACACGCTCTAATGTTTTATCATCGCTTTCCTGTACTTTATTGCTTAGCTCACCGTTGTCATCCATTAGCAAACGCCATACGCGATCGATGAAACGTCTTGCTCCGTCTAATCCTTTTGTTGACCATGCAATAGACGCATCTAAAGGTCCCATGAACATTTCATATAGACGAAGCGTATCTGCACCGTGACTCTCAACAATCTCATCAGGGTTAACAACGTTACCTTTTGACTTACTCATCTTCTCATTGTTTTCGCCAAGAATCATTCCTTGGTTAAATAACTTTTGGAAAGGTTCTTTTGTCGGTACTACTCCAATATCATATAAGAACTTGTGCCAGAAGCGAGCATATAATAAATGAAGAACGGCATGCTCTGCACCACCAATGTAAATATCAACCGGTAACCATTCTTTTAGCTTTTCTGCGTCAGCCAATGCATCTTCATTCTTTGGATCGATGTAGCGTAAGTAGTACCAGCAGCTTCCAGCCCATTGTGGCATCGTGTTTGTTTCACGACGACCTTTTTTACCTGTTTCTGGGTCTACTACGTTTACAAATTCATCAATGTTTGCTAATGGTGATTCACCAGTACCTGACGGCTTAATTTCCGTTGTTTTCGGAAGTACTAATGGAAGCTCACTTTCTGGAACAGGCGTTGTTGTACCATCTTCCCAATGAATTACTGGAATTGGTTCTCCCCAATAGCGCTGACGGCTAAACAACCAGTCGCGTAAACGATACGTAACTTGTTTTTCACCTTTTTTGTTTGTTTCTAGCCAAGCAATCATATTCTCAATTGCTTCTTCTTTATTTAAGCCGTTTAAGAAGTCAGAGTTAACGTGTTCGCCACCTCCTGTGTACGCTTCTTTCGAAACGTCTCCTCCCGCTACAACTTCCTTAATTGGAAGTTCAAATTTAACAGCAAATTCATAGTCACGCTCATCGTGAGCTGGAACTGCCATGATTGCACCTGTTCCGTAACTCATTAATACGTAATCTGCAATCCAGATTGGCATTTTTTCGCCATTTACTGGGTTAATCGCATAAGCTCCCGTAAATACACCTGTTTTATCTTTCGCTAAATCTGTACGCTCTAAATCACTTTTGCTTTTAATTTTCTCAATATAAGCATCTACTGCTGCTTTTTGCTCAGCTGTTGTGATTTTATCAACAAATGGATGCTCTGGTGCTAACACGGCATACGTTGCGCCAAAAAGCGTATCTGGACGCGTAGTGAACACCGTAAACGTTTCATCATGCCCATCAATTGTAAAGTGAACATGCGCCCCTTCAGAGCGACCAATCCAATTGCGCTGCATTTCTTTAATACTCTCTGGCCAATCTAATTCTTCTAAATCCTCTAGTAATCGATCTGCATAAGCAGTAATTTTTAACATCCACTGCTTCATTGGACGTCGTTCTACTGGGTGACCTCCACGTTCACTTTTACCATCAATAACTTCTTCATTTGCTAATACTGTTCCAAGAGCTGGACACCAGTTTACCGCAACTTCATCAATATACGCTAATCCTTTTTCATATAACTTTAAGAAAATCCACTGCGTCCATTTATAGTAGCTTGGATCTGTTGTATTAATCTCACGCTCCCAGTCATATGAGAAACCTAGAGATTTAATTTGGCGACGGAAGTTGTTAATGTTTTGCTCTGTGAATTGCGCTGGGTCATTTCCTGTATCTAACGCATACTGCTCTGCTGGTAAACCGAACGCGTCCCATCCCATTGGATGAAGTACGTTATATCCCTGCATACGCTTCATACGAGATAAAATATCTGTTGCTGTATACCCTTCTGGATGCCCTACATGTAGGCCAGCTCCAGATGGATATGGAAACATATCTAGCGCATAAAATTTACGCTTTCCTTTATCTTCAGTCGTTTTAAATGTCTGATTTTCTTCCCAAACCTGTTGCCACTTCTTCTCAATTTGCTTATGGTTAAAGGCCATGAATACTCCTCCTTCTATTTTAAGACAATGGTGTTAGAACTATAAAAAACCCCTCATCCCTTAAGAAAGGGACGAGAGGTTGAATAAACTTCCCGCGGTACCACCCACATTAGCACAAATTATGTATGTACTCACTCATTTTCCTTAACGCGGATGACGATAAATGCTACTTCGTTCACATTTACAGCTCAAAGGTGAGTTCATGAACGGTCGTTTGTTGACTCCCACCAACCGTCAACTCTCTTTGCTCGTATCGCTCACTACTATTCCTTCTCAATGCTTTTCATATAGTAACTACCTTGTATTGTAAATAATATGTGATTAAACTGCAAGTTGTTCACACCATTTTATCAAAGTTTCTCTTCTTATTTATAAACAAATCTCTTAAAAACATACATAATGCCCATTTTTTTAAGAAATATCCAAACATTCAGCACACAAACGGCTAAAATGTCCATGTGCTGAACAGCTTACTCTTTAAATACCCACTCCAAACGTAAAGAGTGCAATAGCTATCGCTAACCCTACGAGCGGAACAACGACAGTCATAGCTGCCACGGAGCCATAGGCATCTTTATGTGTTTCACCACAAATAGAGTTAATTGTAGTTACAACATATCCATTATGGGGAAGTGAGTCCAACACGCCAGATGAAATGGCCACAACTCGATGAAGTGCTTCAGGATTAACACCTGCGTCCATATAATGTGGTGCTAAGAGCGGTAAAGCAATCGCTTGGCCACCGGATGCCGATCCGGTCATCCCTGCGATAACGCTTACTGCAATGGCGCCTCCAATTAACGGACTGCCCGGAATACTGGTCATCGCTTCAACAGCGACATTAAAAGCAGGAGCTGCCTTTGCTACTCCGCCAAATCCAACAACAGCTGCCGTATTTCCAATTGCAATTAAAGCACCAAGTGTTCCTTCAGATAGCGCTCCCCAGAAGTCTTTAAAGTAACGACGGTTTAATACATACGTAGCAATGATTCCACTTAATAGCGCAATGATAAGAGCTGATTGCATCAATGAATTATGGAATACAAATGAACAAATAAGAACGACAACTAAAGGAATTAAACTAAGCAATGGATGAGGTAACTCTCTTCCTTTCTCCATTTTTGGGTCCGTCTCTCTCTCAACAAAGTGCTCACCATTTTGCACTGCTTTTGTAATAATTTTCTTCAACCACCAATAGCCAAACACTGCCATTAATACCGCCACAATTAAACTTACTTCCCAACCTGCATAAGGCGATGTATTCAAATAATCAATTGGAATCCAGTTTTGAATTTCAGGTGAACCAGCTGAAGTCATTGTAAACGTAACAGAGCCAAAAGCAAGAGCAGCTGGAATAAAGCGTCGTGGTAGGTTAGCTTGCTTAAACAAACTTACCGCCATGGGATACACAGAAAAAGCTACGACAAACAAGCTGACTCCACCATAAGTTAATACAGCACAGGCTAAAACAATGGCTAATACAGCTCTTTTCATACCGAGCTTTTCAACAATCCATTTTGAAACGCTATCAGCAGCACCGCTATCTTCCATCACTTTTCCAAAGATTGCTCCAAGTAAGAACATTAAATACCAAGACGTCACAAAGCCCGTAAATCCTGACATATAGTTACCAACAAAGTTCACTTCACCTTCTTTAACAAGCTGCGGAAACAAAGGCATTCCACTTGTTAAAGCTACTACTAAAGCACTTAAAGGTCCTGCTATTAATAAGTTCATTCCTCTCATAGTAAGCACAATAAGCAAGACTAAACCACCGATTAACCCAATCATACTAAGCACGTTTTCTTCCCCCTTTATATTAGAAAGCGTTTACAATCAAGTGGAAAACAACCTCCTCCCTGCTGACTTCTACTATCTTATTAGACAAACCATTGAGACATACCAGGTTTTATGGAACAAAAAAGCGACGCCGTCTGGCATCGCTTTTCAGCTTTTTAATTTATTTTGAAACCGTTACTTGATAACGCTTTGTAGATTGTTCTTTTATTCTCAAATCATAAAACCATGTTGTGAAAAATGTTAAGAATAGAAAAGCAATTAAGCTATACACGAGCACAGAAACATCAAAATGATCCACCATCATCCCACCGAAAACAGGACCAATCATTCTGCCACCCGTAGCCGTACTATTTACAATGCCTTGATAGAATCCTTCTCTACCTTTTGGCGCTAATTCGTTTGCTACTGCTGGAACTGCAGGCCAAACAAACATTTCTCCAATCGTTAAGACAATCATCGCAATTAAAAAGTCTACAAATGTAGTTGCCTGCAAAACAATAATAAAAGATGCAATAAAGATTGCCGTACCAATCATAATTTGCACTTTTAACGTCTTCGCAAACTTTTGTACGACTGGTACAATAAACGGCTGTGCTGCAACGATTAAAATACCATTAATTGTCCAAAGCATACTGTACTGAGATAATGGGATATTAAGCTCTAATGTATGCGTAGCAATTGTTGTTTGCCACTGTACATACGCCATCCAGCACAGCAAATAGCCCACACATAAAGTTAATAAAGCAATCAGCTTATAGTGATTTTTAATCCCCTTAGCTTCTTGCAATACACTCGTTTGGGCTGAACCCGTAACTGAAATGTTCTTGTACGTGAAAAGTGCAATCAATAAAAAAACCACGTACAGTAACGTGTTTGCTAAGAAGATATAGGTAAATGAATAAGAAGCTACAATTCCTCCAAGAGCTGCACCAATTGCTACCCCTGCATTTTGAGCTACGTAAATGGCATTAAAGGACTTACGTCCACCTTCTGGCCAAACCGTTCCAGCCATTGCGTACATAGATGGAAATACAATTCCCGAGCCAAAACCAACGATGACAAGTAATACAACGTATGTAGGCCAATCGTGAAAAAACACTAACCCAACCAATGCTATCAAGGTGATAACAATACCTGATAAAATGGATTTATACCCTCCTATTTTATCAAACAAGGTACCTCCAATAAGATTACCAATTACGCTAGCACCAGCATTTAACATTAAAACAAAGCCTGCTACGGATAATGATTTACCGAGATGATCATGTATATAAATTGTATTTAAAGGCCATAAAAACGAAGCGCCCGTAACGTTTACTAACATTCCAATGATTAAAAACCATAATGACTTTGGCATATCTATTTCTCCTTTCAACTGTTGAGAACGTTTAAAGCCAACGTACATTCTAGTCCTTTCTACTTTATTTCGCAATGAGTTAGCATATAGAAAGTTAATTAAAAATGTTTTCAATTAACTTTCTATTAAAAAAGAGAGTTTGGGACATAACAAAATGATTGCTTCTAAGAGACGAACAATAGCTGTTCCAATCTCTTTGGTTTGTCTGAACACGTTCGTTCCATTGCGCTACGGCCACTCGCTTTCCGCGGGGAGGAACCTGAGCTTCCTCGCTGCGCTGCGGGATCTCCGTTTTCCCTCTCTTTCCCGCAGGAGTCGAGTGTCCAACGCTCCATTCCCCCCTGTTTCCAACATTGTTTTCACAATCAACCAAAAAACCTGAACGATTAAAAGTGAGAAACTCTCAATCGTTCAGGTTTATCATTGGCTGAATTACTTATGTCCCAGCCT
>NZ_KQ758646.1:0-55989 GCF_001457055.1 Priestia veravalensis
AAAAAAGAGTAATAGTTCACCAACAAGCAAATTGCCAGCTCGCTCTACCCAATTTAATTTAATGACCTTCAAATGAAGCAACAAAAACAGCAAACCAAATCCAACAATGCTTCCTGGAATAGGAAGGTTCAGCGCTTGAGAAATCTGTTGACCAACAAAAAAGATTAATATGAAAAAAAGAATTTGAACAAATAATGTTAAAACCTTCATTATGATGTTCCTCCTTTAGCTTATTCATAATAATAGAGCCGCCTAATCGGCGACTCTATTGGGGGAAAAAGAAAGTATTTTTGGCTTATACCGATGAGGTATAAATTGAGAAGATGAATGCTACAAACTTATCTTACCTAAATTTAGCTATAACGTAAAATATATAATAACTATAATTACTATGCCTTTTAACTATAGCTAAAGTGGAATGAAAAAAGCCACCATCTTATAAAAGAGGTGGCTTTTTTGCTATTCTAAATTAGCATGTTTACCGTACATTTTGTGCGTGTCTAAACCTTTCTTTTCCATAAAGCGCAGAATAAGCGCATCGTAAAAAAGCAAGAGCGTTTGTTCAAATAGAGACCCCATTGGCTGTACAGTTTGATAGTCACTATTTGTTTGGTCTTTTTTTGCACCTGGAAGTTTGACAGTAAAATCAGCTAACGTTCCAAGCGTCGATTTAGGAGAGATGGTAACAACGCTAACTTTACCACCAATTTCTTTTGCTTTTTCCACAACTGGAATAAGCATTTTTGTTTCACCAGATCCAGATCCTAAGATAAGCAGGTCATCTTTGGTAAATGTTGAGGTAACGGTTTCGCCGATAACATAAGCATCAATACCCATATGCATCATTCTCATGGCAAATGATTTTCCCATGAAGCCTGAACGACCAGAGCCTGTTACGAAAACGCGCTTTGCTTCAATGATGGCATTAACAAGCTGCTCAGCTTCACTAGATGAAACACGCTCTGTAGTCTGTGTCAGTTCGTCTACAATTTGACGTAAATGGCTGTTAATATTCACGATTCGTTCCTCAGTTTGAAATAAGTTCTTTCATTTTAGCAGCTGTCGCTTTTTTATCGTCTTGACCTGTAATACCGCCACCAACAATAACAAGGTCTGGCTGAGCTTTTACTACTTCTGGTAACGTTTCTAACTTAATGCCACCAGCAACAGCGGTTTTTGCATTTTTAACAACGCTTTTGATCGTTACTAAGTCTTCAAATGAGTTTTGGCCAACAGCTTGTAAATCGTAACCAGTATGAACACAAATATAATCAACGCCAAGCTCATCTAATTCTTGAGCACGACCTTTAATATCTTTAACACCAATCATATCAACAAGGATTTTTTTGTTTTGTTTTTTTGCTTCTTCCACAGCACCTTTAATTGACATATCTTCAGCAACACCTAAAATCGTCACAATGTCAGCGCCAGCTTTTGATGCTTGCTGTACTTCGTAACCGGCAGCATCCATAATTTTAAGGTCAGCTAATACTTTTAAGTTTGGAAATGCTTCTTTAACCTCTTTTACAGCACGCAAGCCTTCGTTAATGACAACGGGCGTCCCGATTTCTACGATATCAATATGATCTTCAACTTCTTTAATAACCTCTTTTGCTTCAGCGATGTTTACTAAATCTAATGCTAATTGTAGTTCCATGCTTTCTTCACTCCTTAGAAATTCTATCTATTCACTGTTATGTAACAAAGCAACAGGTGTAAAAGTAGTATACCCAGTTTTATTTGCTGCTAAAAGTACGCACTTTGTAAACAACTACTATAGAATTTGATAGTATACTAGAGTATACTTTTGGTGATAACAGCTATGTAATCGCTTTATTTACTTGGGAAAATAGAGATGATGCATAATGCATCATCTCTAAAAAAATTTATTTCACAATTCTTATTTGGTGATTGCTTCACTTTTTTCTTGATTTACTAGTACAGTTTCACGGTAACTTTGTCCCCAGCTATACATAGCAGTTAAGACTGGTATCAGGCTTTGACCATGTTCAGTTAGCGAATACTCAACCTTTGGAGGAACGACAGGGTATACCTCTCGGTGGACGATTACATCATCTTCTAGCTCTCGTAGCTGATTTGCCAGCATGCGAGGCGTGATGTCAGGGATTAAGGCTTTTAATTCACCAAAGCGCTTTGTCCCTTCATGACCTAAATGCCATAGAATGAGCATTTTCCACTTTCCGCCGATGATAGCGAGCGTCAATTCTTTCTCACAATTAAATTCTTTATTTAGCTGACTCAATTGGTTCACCTCATTTTTGTTCCATTACTCAGTACCTTTTATTATACTTCTTATATTTCTATTTTTTCAAAAGTTTAGCTTGCAGCGCGTGCGATTATACAGTTTGTTTAATATGATCAATAAATGCTTGAGTGGCGTATGAAATATAGCGATCTTGTTTTGTAATAAGAGCTAGTTCCCAAGGAATCCCGTTTTCTAACTCAACAACTGTGAGCTGTTCTAAATCAATTTTTTCACACAAAGAATAAGGAAACAGCGCAATTCCTAAGTTAGCGGCGACCATTTCGCTAATAAAATCCCACTGTGAGCTTTTATAGCCAATAGTAGGCTCAAAGCCGCTTTTTAAACACTCATTGTAAACCATCTCATACATCGTAAAGTCTTCGTGAAACGAAATAAAGGTCTCATTTTTTAATTCTTGCAACGAAATGCTTTTATGACGAGCAAGAGGGTGGTTTTTATGAACAATGAGCTGCAAGGTTTCTTTTGCTAATAGGGTAAAGGAAAACATGTCCTCGTTTACTGGCAGTAGCACAACTCCTACGTCTACGTCTCCTTGTTCTACGATTTTCTCCATCTTTTTTGCTCCGTACTCAATCATTTGAATTTGAACGTCAGGATATTGCTCTCGAAATGATTTAATAATACGTGGGAAAAACAATGTACCGATAATGGGAGGAATGCCAATCTTAATGATTCCTCGTTTTAAATGCATTAAGTCATATAAAGAATTAGATAGGTCGCGTAAAGAAGCGATGATGCTTTCAGCTTGTTCATACACAATGGCTCCCGCATCAGTTAGTTCTACTTTTTTAAAGGAACGATCTAATAGTGGAGTTCCAAGCTCTTCCTCTAAAGACTTCACCATCTTACTTAGTGAAGGTTGTGAGATATGTAAAGCTTCTGAAGCACGCGTGAAATTTTTATGCTTAGCAACCTCAGTAAAATAATGTAGATGACGTACATCCATGAAAGCATTCACTCCAATTAAAATTTGTTTTTAGACTATGGAATATTGTAGCATCATATTCGGGAATTTTTAATGATTAAAATGGAAAGTTCTCAGAAAAATTACTGCATATATATATTTACACCTTCTTTATTTTAGAGATATAATAAATGAATTGAAGGAACGTATTTACTCTTTGAAATGAATTGGTAAGGTGGTTAGGAAGGTTGAGTAAAGCAGAAGGAATGAAAGATGTCGTTTATATAAATGGAAATGTAAATGAGAAGTGCTTTGTCACGCATGGCATTACGTTTAAAGAGTTCTATCAGTCATTGCGTAATCCTCTCACGAACCTTTTGTTATTAAAACATCAATTTGAAGATAGCGATTACCATTACTCTACTCATATGGACTATCTTGAAGAGGAACAGGTTTCTTTATTAGTAGACGAAGAGGTATCAGATTACGGTGATTTTTGTTGGATAGATGTAGATGATGTGTCTTCACTTGATTTATTGGAGCCACAAGATGTTGCTTCTCTCTTGTATTTAGGGCACATGAAAAAGCCCTTACATTCACCTTTTGTGAATAAATTAAGCAATCAGTTTGTTTATTTAGCTGGTGAAGATGGCTATTATAATAAAACGTATTATCGAGATGTATACGATATTAAGCATATGATAAGTCGTGTGATTCCGTTGAAAGCATCTTCTTTGAAGCAAAAAGGTTTTGGGTTTCGACGAAAAAAATCTGAATATCCTGCTTTACCACTTGTAGTAGCTAATACGCTTTTAATGTTGACGCAGGACGGCTTGCTCTTTGATTTTGAACAACAGGCTCAGTCACGTAAAGATCTGCATATTCCAGTCTATACGATCGGTCGATTTACGGATATGGAGGATATGTATAACGAGCGTTTTAATAATCAAGAAGAGAGTAAATTAAGAGCTTATTTGATTTTTAACAAAAAAGAAGCAGAGTGGACCCTAGAAGAAGTTTAGGAAAAGAGCATTGAAGAGATGCTCTTTTTTTATTTGAGTCATATCTGGATTTTGTGATACTATTAAAAAGATTCAGATAGTTAATAGACGATAGGCGGTGTCAAAGTGGAGTTGAATTTAAAGGAGAAAACAGCTTTAGTTTTTGCAGCGAGTCAAGGGCTTGGCAAAGCAATTGCAACACAGTTTGCTAAAGAAGGAGCGAATGTTGTAATAGCTAGTCGTTCTGAAGACAAGCTTCAAAGAGTAGTAAGCGAATTGAACAAAATAGAATTACATAATGTACGTTATATCAAAGCTGATGTAGCAAGCCTACAAGATATTGAACAAGCCGTTCGGTTTACGGAAGAAGAGTTTGGCACAATCGACATTTTAGTAAACAACGCGGGGGGACCAAAGGCAGGTAACTTTCTAGAGATGACTGATGAAGACTGGTATACGGCGTTTGAAAATAACTTAATGAGCTGTATTCGAATGACTCGGACTGTCGTTCCGATTATGAAGAAAAGCGGTGGCAAAATAATTAATATTGCCTCGTCTTCTATTAAAGAGCCAATACCTGGTCTTGTTCTGTCAAATACGTTTCGAACAGGAATTGTTGGCTTAACTAAAACGCTTGCTGAAGAGTTAGCAGCTTATGGTATTTTAATTAATACCGTTGCTCCAGGAAGAATTGCAACGGATCGAGTAGGAGAATTAGATTCAATTCGGGCTAATAAGTTAGGGATAACGAAAGAAGAAGTACAAACAGAAATGGCAAGTCAGATTGCTCTCGGACGCTATGGGAATCCTGAGGAGTTTGCTAAAGTCGTCACGTTTGTTGCTTCAGGAGCAAATTCGTATATGACGGGGCAGTCCTTTTTAGTAGATGGAGGCTTAGTGAAGTCTATTTAATAGAAAACACGCAAACGATGTGTTTGCGTGTTTTCTATTATTAGATCCATGTTGTTACTTGGTCTAATGGTAAACGATCACTAGCATGAGCAGGTTTTGCAGCTTTTCCAACAGAGATTAACATTACTGGGATGTAGCGATCTTCAATTTTAAATTCTTCAACAAATTTTTGAGCGTTAAAGCCACCCATTGAGCATGTATCATATCCTTTTGCTTTAGCAGCTAGCATGAACGTCATGGCAGCTAAAGAAGCGTTTGTAAATGCTGCATCACGTGCAAACGTTGCATTTTTATAAGCACCGTTAATTTGACCAGCTAAAATGTCTTTTACTTCCGCAGTCATGTGACCAGTGTCAACTAATGGGTTATATACAGCATCTGTGTTTTTGTTTGCTTCTAAGTCACCTAAGATTGCGATGACTGCACCTGCTTCAACAATCTGTTTTTGATTGTATGCAATTGGAAGCAAGCGTTCTTTTGCAGCTTCGTCTGTAATGACAACGAAGTGCCAGTGCTGTAAGTTCCATGCAGAAGGTGATTTCACTGTTGCGTCTAGTAGCTCAGTTAATTCTTCTTTACTTAATTTTACAGATGTGTCATAGTGGCGAATTGATGTACGCTCGCTTACAACATCAAAAAAATTTTTAGACATACTAAAAAACCTCCAATAAATAAATGTGAAAATGATGGAATTGATGCACATTCTATCCTGTTTATAGGATGAACGTCAAGATATATGCTTTAGTATGCCTAAGGGGTTGTCATCACAAACATTGAGCTTGAAAAGAAAAGAGGAGACTTTATGAAAATTGGATTTATCGGTAGCGGTGTTATGGGAAGCAGCATGATTATGCATTTACTAAAGGCAGGTTATTCTGTGAATGTATATACGCGTACAAAAGAAAAAGCAAAAGAGGTTATTGCTAAAGGAGCTATGTGGAACGATAGTCCAGCGACCGTAGCAAGCGAATCTGACATCATTATTACCATGGTAGGTTATCCAGCTGATGTGAGAGAAATTTATTTTGGGAAAGAGGGAATTTTACATAATGCGAAGGCTGGTTCATATGTTATTGACATGACCACTTCGGAGCCAAGCTTAGCTGTTGAAATATACCAACAAGCGAAAGAGTTAAGGATTCATGCGTTAGATGCTCCCGTATCAGGTGGAGATGTAGGGGCTAAAAATGGAACATTAACAATTATGGTCGGAGGAGACAAGAAAGCATTTGAAGCGTGTAAAGATGTCTTTTCGCTCTTAGGAACAAACGTTATTTTACAAGGTGATGCAGGAGCTGGTCAACACACAAAAATGTGTAACCAAATTACGATTGCTTCCAATATGATGGGCGTTGCTGAAGCACTTGTTTATGCTGAGAAAGCAGGCCTTGATCCGGAGAAGGTATTAAGCTCAATTTCTGCAGGAGCGGCGGGAAGTTGGTCGCTGAGCAATTTAGCTCCGCGTATGATAAAAGAAGATTTCGAACCTGGCTTTTATATTAAGCATTTTATAAAAGACATGCAGATTGCTTTAAAGGAAGCAAAAGAGCTAGGAATGGAAACACCAGGGTTAGCTCTTGCGAATCATCTATATGAACAGTTAGCTGCAGAAGGAGAACAAGATAGCGGAACTCAGGCTTTATATAAGCTATATAAAAAAGAATAAAGTTCTAGTTAAGGTTGTAAAAAAGTACATTAATAAAAAAGCGTGAGTTTCCATGAGAACTCACGCTTTTTTATTAATATATCATTAGTAGGAGGTTAGATAGGATACGTATAGAAATCATAGCTAAACAAAGCTCGTTAAGTCATTTTTAGCCTTTTTTTGTTTGCAAATAGGATTCCATACGGTCCATTGCTTCAACCAACGTCTCCATTGCATAAGCATAAGAAAGTCTAACATAGCCTTCACCTAGGTCTGAAAATGCACTACCGGGAACAAGAGCTACGCCTGCTTCTTTTACTAACTCAAGTGCAAAGTCAAACGACGACATGTTAAGTGATTGAATCGATGGGAAAATATAAAAAGCACCGTTAGGCTTTTCCACATCAAAGCCCATCTTAACAAGACGCTCGTAAACATAATTCAATCGTCTTTCGTATTCTTTTTTCATGTCTACAGCATCATTTTTACCTGCTGTTAAAGCGTTAAGAGCCGCAGCTTGCGAAATGGATGATGCGCAGCTGACGTTGTATTGATGCACTTTTAAAATATGCTTTGTTAAGTATGCTGGCGCAAATAATAACCCGATGCGCCAACCTGTCATCGAATGAGACTTAGATACGCCGTTTACCACAATGGCTTTATCACGCATTGAAGGAATGGCTGCAATCGAATGATGGTTACCTTCAAATACAAGTTCACTATAAATTTCGTCAGATAAGACAAAAACCTCTTTATCCTTTAACAAGTCAGCAATCTCTTGAAGCTCTTCTTTGGACAGCGTTACGCCGGTTGGATTTGAAGGGTAAGGTAAGATAACACATCTTGTTTTATCCGTTAGGTGCTGCTCAATTAAATCAGCAGTTAAACGAAATCCAGTTTGTGTTGTATCAATATGTACAGGAATAGCACCGTTTAATTTAATGAGCGGTTCGTATCCAGGATAGACTGGACCTGGTAAAAGTACCTCTGAGCCTTCTTCTAAAATTGTTCGCATCGCAATATCAATGGCTTGACTCGCTCCAATCGTAACAATGATCTCAGATGATGGATCGTAGGATAATTGATACTTTGTATGTACAAACTCAGCGGCTGCTTTTCTTAGCTCAATTGTTCCTGCATTATGTGTGTAAGACGTAGCGTTTTCATCAATAGCCGTTTTAGCAGCTTCTTTCACATGAGGCGGCGTTAGAAAATCAGGTTGTCCAATTGTTAATGACAATACGTTATCATACTGAGCTACCATATTATAAAATTTGCGAATACCCGACAGTTCAATGCCTTTTACTCGTTTGTTAATTAAATGTTCCATACTAGTCGTTCCATCCTTCCACAGTGTTTCACTCATTTTATCATAATGTATACATGTAAAAAACCACTATCTTCTCAATGCAGATTGAGAAGATAGTGGTTTTAATCATTCACTTTATAAAAGGTGAGAATAGCGAGCTATTAATTTGTAAAAAAGTTCTTCATCTCTGTTATCAAGCGCTTCGTCAATTAATTCTCTTACATGCTTTTTGTTAAAATCCGTTGATAACTTTTTCAACAATAGACTTGCTTCTTTTGAATAGTATGGTTGGACAGGTCTAAATGAAGTAGATGTGGCGAAATTTTTATTTTTTCGATAATCGTTCATCACTCAACAACCCCTTTAATTATACTTACTAATCTATACCCTCTTATGGCGCATGTAACCCTCCGTTTTCTAAAAATCATAAATAGACACTGTGTTTTTATGATTTTATTGCTAAACGAGAGGGGGAGTTTTATTTAAATGTATGTATTTAGTTGAAATACAGTGAGAGGTAGTCTACTTAAAATTATTATGTATGTAACAGCTTCGTAAGGGTAGTGGAAATCACGCCAATCGAAGAACAGAAGCTAGTGTTAGCCCCCTCATAGTTACACACAAAAAAGGCTTAACAACAAAAGTTGCTAAGCCTTTCAAAGCAATTATGCATTATGTTTATAGTTAGAATCAGTCAGTGTGTATGTTTCCTTCGCGCCAGTACACAGGAGATACATGACCGAAGTCCACCGTTTGGTTGTCTAATGTCACGATACAGTGATCTGTGCCAGCTTGCTCTTTAATATTCTCGTAAATCTCTTCTTCTACATCTTCAATAATAGTCATTTCATTTTCATCATTAAAAAGAATGACGGAACCTTTCATTAAACATACACCTTCTTTAAGTAATTGTGGTTTATCATGTGTAGTATAAAGGGTTTCAATTCAATCGTCCACAGGTATTACAAAGATTTTCGTTAACATTTTGTGAACGAGTTATATCCTAGAAGATAAGAATTTGTTATTAAACCTCTCGCACTTTCAGCCGATAATTACTAATACAGAGATGAAAACGTTTTATGTTAAAAACATTTATTTTTTAGGTGGTTTTACTTTACGACTATAAAGTTTCATTACTATAATAAAGGACGACCACTACATAAGTACACTTTACTATGGAAGGGCGAAAATTTATGCAGCACGATAAAGGAATCCTATTAGAAAGCGGAACAAATGAGCTAGAAATTGTTGAATTCTCAGTCGATACTATTCGTTTTGGAATCAATGTTATTAAAGTTCGAGAAATCATTAACCCAGTAACCATTACACCGGTTCCTAATTCCCATTCTTACATAGAAGGAATCATTGAGCTGAGAGGAGAAGTTCTGCCTGTTGTTGACGTTGCGAAGGCACTAAAGCGCCCAGCATCGAATCAACCTGCTAAGGATAAATTTATTGTCACAGAATTTAATCAACAAAAAATTGTTTTTCACGTTCATCAAGTCACGCAAATTCATCGCATATCGTGGATGGAAATTGAAAAGCCTTCAGATTTATACCAAGGGCTAGAAACTCAAATCACGGGTGTAGTAAAAGATGAAAGCGATATGATTTTATTACTGGACTTTGAAAAACTTGTCACCGACGTTAATCCTGAAGCTGGAATTGATCAGTCTAAAATTAAGCGATTAGGTCAGCGTCAGCGATCAAGCAAGCGATTAGTAGTTGCTGAAGACTCACCGTTATTACGCAAAATGATTTCAGATACATTGGAAACAGCAGGCTATGCCAATACAGAGTTTTTTGAAAACGGGTATGATGCGTTACTTTATCTACAATCACTCGTAGAGTCAGGCCATGCCATTGAAGATGAGGTACAACTAGTTATTACAGATATTGAAATGCCACAAATGGATGGACATCATCTTACCAAGAAAATAAAAGAAGATGATCGTTTATCTGCACTCCCTGTTATTATTTTTTCATCTCTAATCACAGAAGATTTACGTCATAAAGGAAAAATGGTTGGTGCACAAGCACAAGTAAGTAAACCGCAAATTGGTGAACTAGTGCAAATGATTGATGAATTTATTTTATAAAGTAGTTGTGAGCAATATCAAGTTAATGAAAAAAGTGCCTCAATTGTTTCTTTGAGGCACTTTTTTATTTACTTACCAATAGCTTTTACCTAGTGGCTTAAAAACAGGCGCCTGCCGTTTGCGAACATTAGAAGGCTGAACAGGGTTAGGTGCTGATAATAAAAAGCCAGTATATTTGGATAATAATCGTTTTGCATAAGATAGTGACATTGTCGTTTTGGGATTTCGATATTGATGGTTTAAGTGACCGAGGTGTGTTAGTTCTTTGAAGTCCTCTTTTTTAGGAGGCATATGGAAAAAGTAATCTCCAACGGATACCAGCACATCTGATTTTTGCTGACTTTTACCTGGGTTAGGTGAAAAATGAAGTCCTTCTTTTTTTGCTTTTCCTTCTGAAATCAGTTGCTCAAGCGCAAGCTTTTTTAACGTATAAAGCTGCTTCGGATCAGGGGCTGCTTTAGCGTGCCTGTTTACCGTGAAAATAGCTTGTGCAATCTCAGCAGTAGATGGATTGAACGTTTCTTGGTTGGTTGAATGAGGCATAAATAAATTCACTCCCTTTCATTAGTCGCTTCATGAAGCAAATGCTGTTTCATAAGGCTTAGTTCTTTTATTATAGCGTGTCTTGTCCAATTTGAAAATAATTACACAGAGATTGGATAAATTCAAAAATATTTTTCTTTTAGGTTTCGTTTAAAAATGAGAGGTTATACAAATAATACAACAAAAGTTTGAAAGCATAAGAAGGTGTTGAATGAAGTGGATATTTTAATTGCATTAATTCCCGCTGTCATGTGGGGGAGTATTTTACTTGTAAGTTCGAAGCTCGGAGGCAAAGCTTATAGCCAAACAATTGGTTTAACTGGAGGAGCGCTTTTATTCTCGATTGTAGCATTTTTTATTGTCTCACCTGAACTTACATGGAAAATCTTTATTGTAGGTTTTGTTTCAGGTTTATTCTGGTCAGTTGGTCAAATGAACCAATTCTCAGCCGTTGAATATTTAGGTGTATCAAAAACACAGCCTATTTCCACAGGTATGCAGCTAGTCGGGACATCGTTATTTGGTGTCTTACTGTTTGGTGAATGGTCAACTCAAACAAAGCTACTAATTGGAATTGCTGCTCTTGCGTTTATTATTGTAGGTGTAGTGTTTACGTCATTAAATGATAAAAATAACAAAGAAGCTGATGGGAAAAGTCAATTTGGTAAAGGGATGTTTACACTTTTCATTTCAACATTAGGTTACATAGGTTATTTTATCGTCGTTCAATGGTTTGGAGTAGAAGGCTGGTCTGCGATTTTACCACAGTCTTTGGGTATGCTATCAGGTGCATTGCTTCTTACTTTCCGTCATAAGCCATTTAACAAATATGCTACACGCAACATCTTAACAGGATTTGTTTGGGCAACAGGTAATATTGGTCTATTAGTAGCAGCTCCTCGTGTCGGAGTAGCAACAAGTTTTTCATTCTCACAAATGGGAATTATTATCTCAACGTTAGGTGGTATTTTCCTACTTGGTGAAAAGAAATCGAAAAAACAAATTACGTTTGTCATCATCGGCTGTATTCTAATCATCGTAGGTGGGGTACTGCTTGGATTTACGAAAAAATAAATAAAACTCTCATAAAAAACGAAACCAGAAAAAAAAAGGAGCGATTACTGTGTATAAAGATTTAGAAGGAAAAGTAGCAATCGTGACAGGAGCGGCAACTGGACTTGGAAAATCAATTGCAATAAGATTTGGACAAGAAAAAATGAAAGTGGTTGTGAACTATCGTTCAAAAAGTGAAGATGCTCAAAAAGTAGTGGAAGAAATTAAGCAAAATGGTGGAGAGGCAATCGCTGTACAAGCTGATGTATCAAAAGAAGAAGATGTGAAGCGATTGATTGAATCAGCTCATACGACATTTGGATCGCTAGATGTCATGATGAATAATGCTGGAGTTCAAAAAGAAATTCCCTCTCATGAAATGTCGCTTGAAGAATGGAACAAAGTCATTTCTGTTAACTTATCAGGGACGTTTATGGGGTGTAGAGAAGCAATTAATTACATGCTTGAACATAATATCAAAGGTACGGTCATCAACATGTCAAGCGTACACGATATTATCCCGTGGCCACATTTTGTTCATTATGCATCAAGTAAAGGCGGCATTAAAATGATGACAGAAACGTTAGCATTAGAATATGCGCCAAGAGGAATTCGCGTAAATTCAATTGGTCCAGGTGCGATTAATACGCCAATCAATGCTGAAAAATTCTCAGATCCATCAACCAAAGCCGATGTGGAAAAGCTGATTCCAATGGCTAAGATTGGAGAACCAGAAGAAATTGCAAGCGTCGCGGCATGGTTAGCATCGAACGAAGCTAGATATGTTACGGGCATCACGCTGTATGCTGATGGTGGAATGACCCTATATCCAAGTTTTCAAGCAGGAAAAGGTTAATTCATTCTTCTAGAAGGACGAATATACACACCGGTACCATTTGGCACAATGGAAGCAAGTTCGTTTACTTGTTCGTTTTTCATTCGAATACAGCCTTTTGAAACGGCTTTTCCAATCGAACTAGGGTCATTTGTTCCATGAATGCCATAGGATTGTTTTGAAAGGCTTAGCCACATTGTACCAAATGGTCCACCGGGATTTGGCTCTCTATTCACAATGACAAAGTCTCCAACAGGTGTTGTGCTAAGCATCTGCCCAACAGCAATTGGGTAAGTTGCTTTCACAACATTATTTTCTCTTAGCTCCAACTCTCTCTCCGCGATAAAGACATGAATGGAATATGGAATGGTTGTTTTATCTGGTAGGTCAGGAATAAGAATTACTTGCCCTGGTACGATGATGTTTGGGTTTAACCCTGGATTGGCTGCAAGAATCATACTGAAAGGCCTTCGATAATCAAGTGAAATTTGATACAATGTTTCACCTTGTTTCACAACATGGAGCATGACTTTCCCTCCTTAATCATAAATCTTTTTAAAATTAACAGAATTTTTCGTTATTATATAAATCTATAGGATTATTTGTTACTATATGAACAGCGTGAGGAGAAAGTGAGCAATAGAGTAAAGGTTTCATATATACGAAATTAGAAGGTGTTGAACAAAAATGAAAATGAAGCACGGAATGATTGACATTGGGTCGAATACAATGCGACTAGTGATTTATGAAAATAGAGAACGGAAAGGCTTCAAGCAAATTGAAAACCTCAAAGTAGTAGCCAGATTACGTAATTATTTAGATAATGACAGTTTGTTAAACGAAGAAGGCATTCATGTTTTGCTTCAAACGCTACAAACGTTTCAAATTATTACGCGTCATCACGAATTAACACACGTTAGCTGCATAGCGACTGCTACGGTTAGACAAGCTAAAAATAAAGAGTACATTGTCCAGCTGGTTAAAGAAAACACTGACTTCTCAATGAAGATCTTATCGGAATATGAAGAGGCCTTTTATGGTTTTTTTGCCGTGACGAATTCAACTTCAATAGAAGAAGCTGTAACAATTGACATAGGAGGAGGGAGCACAGAACTTACTTACTTTCGAAATAGAGAACTTGTTGAATATCATAGCTTTCCTTTTGGTGCGCTCTCCTTACGTTTGCAGTATGTGAAAGACCATGTACCGACCAATGAAGAAAGAGGCAAAATCCGTGATTTTGTACGAAGTGAATTTCAAACGCTATCTTGGCTTAAAAAACGCTATGTACCAATTGTAGCAATCGGTGGAAGTGCGAGAAATCTTGTACAGCTCCATCAAAGTTTTATTCAGTATCCGCTTGCTGGGGTGCATCAATATAAAATGGCACCTAGGGACATTGCACAAGTGAAAACAATTATTACCCCCTACTCCTACGCTGAACTTCAAAAATTAGAAGGGCTATCCAAAGATCGAGCAGACACCATTATGCCTGCTATTGAAGTGTTTCAAGCCCTGTGTGAGGTCGTAAACGCGCCTTCATTTATTCTCAGTCGTAAAGGGCTTAGAGAAGGAGTGCTATATAAAGAAGCACATGAGCAAAGCCAGGGAACAATGTATCCCGACGTAGTGGAACGTAGTTTTCAAGAACTTGTCGATGACTTTGAAATTAATCCAATTTACGTTCAACAAGTAACGCGTACCGCTACAATGCTGTTTCAGCACCTGCGAGTGAATGCTTTACCAACCTTAACAGATGATGACCTCGAATTGTTAAGAAAAGGGGCTCAAGTGTTTCATTTGGGAGAATATATTGATTCAGAATCCAGCAGTCAGCATACGTTTTATTTATTAGCAAATCGTACAATTGACGGGTTAACGCATTTAGAACGCCTAAAGTTAGCATTAGTTGCTTCTTATAAAGGGAAATCTACGTTTAGACAATATATTGAGCCGTTTCGTGAATGGATTTCAAAAGAAGAACAGAGAAAACTCTTATTAGTAGGAGCTCTATTAAAATTGGCAACAAGCTTAAATGCAACTAAGCGAAATGTGGTAACACATATAGAAGTCAAGATTACGGATGCAATGTTAACTTTTACGCTCGTGTGTAATGGTAATTATAAAGCGGAAGAATACCAAGCTGAAAAACAAAAAAAGCATTTAGAAAAAGTGTTGAAAAAACCTATTGCGTTGAATTTTAAATACATTACGAATTAAAAGGTAATACTATTCCTGTACAAAATAAGAAATAAAAAATATACATGTCGTTCATCTTATCTTTATAATTAGTTCATAATTAGATATTAATTAAAAAAGGAGAGCATTTGGGGGGAAATGTAGATGGTGGATGTGGATAAAATATATAGACTGGATAAAGAAAATGAACTGACAAACCCTTCTTATTATAATAACCGGGAACTAAGCTGGTTGGCATTTAATCAGCGCGTACTAGAAGAGGCGATTGATAAACGGAATGCTCTTTTAGAACGATTAAAATTTCTAGCGATTTTCAGCTCTAATTTAGACGAATTTTTTATGGTAAGAGTAGCAGGAATAAAAGATCAAGTAAAAGCAGGATTTAATAAGCCTGAGAATAAAGCGGGACTGACCCCAAAACAGCAGCTTTCAGCAATCGCGATTAAAAATCATGAGCTCATTAAAGTTCAATCTGAAACCTATATGCATACTTTATTGCCATTGTTAAAACAAGAACAAATCAACTTTGTTTCAATCAAGGAATTAACGACGCATCAGAAAGAGTTTTTAAAATCTTATTTTATAGATCAAGTGTTTCCTGTTTTAACTCCAATGGCAGTTGATGCATACCGACCGTTTCCGATACTTCTCAATAAAAGTTTAAATTTAGCTGTGGTATTAAAAGAAGATAACGAAGAGCAGCAAGTTATGGGGATAAAAGGAAGACTTGCCATTGTGCAGGTGCCTGCGGTTTTAGAACGGTATATTGAACTCCCAACGGATTCATTGGAACGCTCATTCGTTTTATTAGAAGAAGTGATTGCCCACTTTATTCAGCAATTGTTTAGCGGTTATGAAGTAACATCTGTGACGCAGTTTCGCATTACGCGAAATGCGGATATGACCATTCATGAAGAAGGAGCTCGAGACCTTTTAAAAGAAATTGAGAAAGAGCTGAAAAAACGAAAATGGGGCGCTGCTGTGCGTTTAGAAGTAAAAGCCTCTTATTATGATGAACAGGTTCTAGTCTATTTAAAAAGAGTGTTGGATATCCACACGAAAGATGTGTACGTAGTTGACTCACCTCTTGATTTAACCATGCTGTTTTCGTTTTGTGACAAGATTAAAGTGACGCATGAGCATTTAGGTGTTGAAATGTTTATCCCGCAGCCTCCGCAAGATTTAGCATCGGATGAAGATATCTTTGAAAAATTGTTAGAGCAGGATTTGTTGTTTCATCATCCCTACGAGTCGTTTGAGCCGGTTGTTGACTTTGTAGCCGATGCTGCAGAAGATCCTGATGTATTAGCCATTAAACAAACTTTATATCGTGTAAGCGGAGATTCACCCGTCATAAAAGCGCTGCAAAGAGCTGCTGAAAATGGAAAACAGGTTACCGTATTGGTTGAATTAAAAGCACGGTTTGATGAAGAGAAGAACGTTCAATGGGCAAAAAAATTAGAAAAAGCGGGTTGTCACGTTATCTATGGGATGACACACTTAAAAACGCATAGCAAAATTACGCTTGTTGTCAGGAAGCGCCACAATCGAATTGAGCGATTTGTTCATCTTGGCACAGGCAATTATAATGACGCAACGGCTAAAATCTATACGGATATTAGTTACTTAACATCAAAGCGCCAGTTTGGTATTGATGCAACTAATTTCTTTAATTACTTAAGTGGTTATACGCAAAAGCCAGCTTATCACCACTTATCAGTTGCGCCGTTTGATATTCGAGATGATTTCCTTGCGTTAATTGATAAAGAAATAGCATGTCATAAAAAACACGGCAATGGCCGAATTATTGCTAAGATGAATTCCCTGACAGATAAGGCATTAATTATGAAGTTATATGAAGCTTCGCAGGCTGGTGTGTCCATTGATTTAATTGTCCGCGGTACGTGTTGTCTGCGTCCCAAAGTGGAAGGGATTAGCGAACATATTCGAGTGAGGAGTATTATAGGGAGGTTTTTAGAGCATAGTCGCATCTATACATTTCATCACAATGGAGAAAAAAAGGTGTATTTCTCATCTGCTGATATGATGACAAGAAATATGGTAAAGCGCGTTGAAATTCTATTTCCAATTCTCGAAAAATCGTTAAAAAACAGAACGCTAAAATGGTTAAACCTTATGCTTGAAGATAACATAAAAGCTAGAGAGCAGGATGCGAGCGGAAATTACTATTACCTGCCGCAGGGGCAACAAGAAGCTGTTGATAGCCAAAAAGTTTTTAGGCAACTAGCATATCAAGTCATGGAAGATGAAGAGTAAACAAAAAAGCCGATAGAAATCGGCTTTTGCACTTGTTATCGAGGAATGGGGCCAAATCCTGGTGTGCCTGGAGCTCCATAGAAAGTGTTGTAAACATGTGGACCTCCATAGTATGGAGTAGGTGGATATGGGTAGAACGGAGGGCAACAAACCGGGCGTCCACCGAATCCGCTCACTGCTAGTCCTCCAAGTAAGCCACCAGCTAGGCCAGCTACGAATGGCAAAGCAAAAAAGCGCTGTTCACCGTTAGGAGCGGTACGATATACGCCATACGGATAATATTGATGATACATAATTCAACCTCCTTCAATGTTGTCTATGTAGTGTATGGTGGTAGGTTTCATTATGAGTCTGTCTTACTATATGTTTCTAGTGTAATCACAAAAAAACGTCTAACTAGACGTTTTCTTCAGTGTGAATAATGTAATTTCAGGTGTAGCTAAAAATCTAAAAGGAATGCGCGTTGTGCCGATGCCGCGGTTCACATATAGCTGCATTTTGCTTTCTCCAACCTCGTAAAATCCTTCTGGATAAACTGTACCAAAAGGAGGAGTGATTAACGGCCCGAAAAATGGAAGCTGAATTTGTCCTCCGTGACTATGCCCTGATAGCTGTAAATCAACGGGAAATGCCGCAGCTTTAACTGCTACGTCAGGTTCATGAATCATAGCGATTGAAAAAGTAGAAGGCTCTAATCGACTAAGTGTTTGTTCATATTGAGGATCTCCTAACATCACATCATCTAACCCACAAATCTGGATATATTCGCCGCTATCAAGTGTAATGGTGCGTACGTCATTGACTAGAAGTTGGAAGTTTGATTCTTGAATTACATCTTGATAAAGCGTCGTACCATATCCTCCATGATCATGATTTCCGTAAATTGCGTACTTTCCAAGAGGCGACTTTAATCGGTGTAAAATAGGAGGAATTCGATGCGGATAAGCATATTCATTCGGTGCATCCATTAAATCTCCTGTAAACAAAATGACATCAGGTTTGAGGCTGTTAATCTTACTAACAAGCTCTTCTAGCTGCTGAAGATTATAAGAAAGCCCAAGGTGAGTATCACTAAATTGTAAAATTGTCCGATTGTGAAAGCCGGTTGGAATATTGTTTGAAAAGATGTTTTTACGCGTTATCTGGAGTCGCCTTGGCTCAATATACTTCGCATATGTATAACCAAAGGAAGTCGTTAATACAGTTCCTAACGATAAAGAAAGTAAACCTTTTAAAAAAGAGCGTCGTGTATACGTCTTTTTCATTTTAAAATCAACCTATTCTCTTTCATATTGCCATTCTACTTATAATGGCTAAAGTTTAATTATAGCACCTCTGAAAAAAGGATAAAACTTAAAACCCTTATTTACCTAAATAACTAGTAAAAAAAACTTATTTTCGAGAAAAGTGAATAACTATTCATTTCTCTTTTAGATAAAAAAAGGTAGAATAAAAGAGTAAGAGTTTTAATAAAAGGGGGATAACAGAATGAAGGAGAAAGTAGTGATTGTAACAGGTGGTTCAAGTGGGATGGGCAAACATATGGCGAAGCGTTTTGCTAGCGACGGAGCGTATGTCGTAATTACTGGAAGGTCTCTAGAGAGGTTAGAAGAAACGAAGGCGGAGATTGAAACATTTGAAAATCAAGTATTACCTGTGCAGATGGATGTACGAAACCCTGAAGATGTAAAGCGGATGGTAAGTGAAACTGATAAGCAGTTTGGGCGAATCGACTACCTTATTAACAATGCCGCAGGGAATTTTATATGCCCTGCAGAAGAGCTTTCAGTAAACGGTTGGAAAAGTGTTATTGATATTGTGTTAAACGGTACATTTTACTGTAGCTCCGAAGTAGGAAAGTATTGGATTGACCACAAGATTAAAGGAGCCATTACGAATATTGTAGCTACATATGCCTGGAATGCAGGTGCTGGAGTTATTCATTCAGCTTCAGCTAAAGCTGGCGTGTTAACAATGACAAGAACATTAGCTGTTGAATGGGCAAGTAAATATGGTATTCGAGTGAATGCAATCGCTCCTGGACCAATTGAGCGTACTGGTGGAGCAGATAAATTATTTCAATCTGAAAAGATGAAAGCGCGTACACTTAATTCGGTACCACTTAGACGATTTGGTACACCAGAAGAAATTGCAGGACTAGCTGCATTCTTATTTTCGGATGAAGCCTCTTATATTAATGGTGAATGCATAACAATGGATGGAGGTCAATGGTTAAACCAATATCCTTTTTAAATGAAGGAAAAAAGCAGACAGTCGAATGTCTGCTTTTTTGAACTTTATGAAAGCGTTACTTCATTGCAAAGACTAGCAAAAACAGGATTTTCATATTATACTTACTAAAAATGTATATATAGTAATTGAGCACATTGAATGCTACAAAAAAGCTTGAATATTCATTGCGCTTACGTAAACCAATGAAAGTAGATCAAAAGGTCTGGAAAGAGGATTGAATTGAATCTATATGATAAGGGGGAACGTCATGGATCCTTTAGATGTGTTAACAAACATAGAGAACACCCTTCCATATTATCAAGCAATTTTTAGTGCGGATGAACACAAGATTGTTGGGTATGAAGTGTTAGCAAGGATTAAACAAGATGACGAGATTGAAAGTTTAGGAGCTTTTTTTCACGATGATGCGATTCCGGATGAATATCGAATTGAAGTGGATTATGCCGTTTTAACAAAAGCATTGAATCACATTTTAGAGCAGAAAGAAGAGTTTTTAATCTTTATTAATCAAAATCCCAATTTATTGATGAATGACCATGGAGAATCACTGTTAGAACTATTGCAGTATTTTGAAACAAAGGGGTTATCACTTAATCGAGTTGTTTTAGAAATTACTGAGCACAATTTTAATGGTGATATTGAATCTCTTCAGCATTTGTTGAAATATTATCAAACGTATGGCATTAAGGTGGCAATTGATAATATCGGTAAAGAAAGCAGTAACTTAGATCGTATTGGTTTGCTTTCACCAGATATCTTAAAAGTAGATTTGCATATTTTACGACAAACCGCTATGACGCAGTCTTATCAAGACGTTTTGTACTCGTTATCATTGCTAGCGCGTAAAATGGGAGCTACCCTGCTGTATGAAGACATTGAGGCTTCTTACCAGCTGCAATATGCATGGCGTAACGGTGGGAGGTACTTTCAAGGTTTCTATTTACATAAACCATCAGCTGAGTTGGTTGACCCGTTTCTGTTAAAAGATAAATTGAAAAATCAATTTGAAATGTTTATTGCTCATGAAAAGAAAAAATTACAGGCTATTTATGAATTAACGGAGAGTTTCGAAGTGAAAATGCAGCAGTTAATGAGTCAATGTCGCAAGATGGAAGGCTATGACGAGATGCTTCAGTATATTGCGAGTGAGCTTTCAATCGCATGCTTTCGAGTATATATATGCGACGAGAATGGGTTTCAGCGCTCATCAAACTTCTTAAAGAAAGAACATGAATGGATTGCTGAGCCAGATTACCTTCACAAAAACTGGAGCTGGCGTCCGTATTTTCTCGAAAATATCATCCGAATGAATCATGAGCAACGTGGGATTTTATCGGACTTATATAACGATATTGAAACAGGAGAGAACATCCGAACCTTTTCGTACCCAATTGAAAACGGTCATTATCTATTTATTGATATTTCATACGCCTTTTTATATGAGAAAGACGCATTATAAAAAAACATGCCCACTCTTAGTTGGGGGCATGCTTTTTTTTATTTCTAAAAATGAAAGAATATGGGGTTAAAAAGAAGGAAAGCTATTACTAATTAAAACGAAAGGGATGATCGTTTATGAAAAAAGTAGTAGCATCCATAATCATATTTTTATGTGTAGTGTGTTTGTATACGCCCGCCCAGGCTGAAGTCGACGGAGATACGCGCAATGAAATCTTTACTGCGCTACATGAAGCATTTCAAGCACAGCTTCGTTTAACGAACGAGCATTATTCAAAGGAAAAAGCAATGAATACACTGCTTCCATATTTTGAAAAAAGTTATGCAGAGAAATTTCTAGATGACAATATGGTTCAAGAAGCTCAGGGGTATACCGTATACGGTTCTGATTTTGCTCTTCATTATATCCCGTATTTTTCATATGATGAACAGACAAAGGTAGCGGTTCATCCATCTATGCAAAAAGCTTACGTCTTCGAATATTTTCCGGCTGTAAAAGATGGCCCCGTATCTTACGTTGGGCATTATGAGATGCTGACGTTGACTCGCCATGAAGGAAAATGGAAAGTGTCAGGATTTACATATAGTAATCAAAAGCCGAGCTAACCTTTTCTCATAAAGTGTTTAACTTAAGAAAGATCTAAAAGTTTTTCTAGTGTTTGTAAATCAAAACCTTTTACCACATCATTATTGACTTTAACAGTTGGTGTTGAATACGATTGAAATACGTCAATCATACGATTTCTAGCTGCTATATCTTTGGAAACGTCATATTCTTTATATGAAATATTATTGTGTTTTAAAAACAGTTTAACAATTTCACACGGTGGACAAGCTGGTTGTGTATATAACTCTACGTTTTTCATCTTAAAACTCCTTATTGTATAATATGATATTATAATCAAAAACGACAAACTGCGCCATAATAAGCCAATTTCTTACGAAAATTCATGTAAAGTACTTGTGTTTTTTCTGTATGTGGCATATAGTGAAATGGTGTCTTTTATGCATGAGGATTCATGCTGAAGAAATGAGAATGAATAAACAAGCCTTAAATAGGGTAAGTAATGATGTAATCGTTGAAAGGAGAGATTATATGTCACAATTACAAGGTATTTTAACTCGTCTTGTGAATCTCCGTGAGCAAGCAAGTGGAAGTGAAGCACCACAACGCTTCTTCGAAGTAGATGGAAAACGAATTTGTAGCGTGAAATATCATGCGAAAACTGAAACGTTTGAACTTGAAGTATATCAAGATGGCGAGAAGCCAAGCGTTTATCAATTTGATAATATTGACATGATTGCAATTGAGATTTTTGAATTAATTCATTAATGAAGCCATTAATCAGCTTAGATCTGTAAATTGTCGATGATTCGAATTAAAGCCTTGGGTGCACATTTACGTGTATCCAAGGCTTTTTATATGTCAAAAATAACTGATATACTAAACGTCCTTCATTTTATATAAAAAGTTAAAAAGAATCTTGACAATAAATAACTTTTGTCTATCTTTCTGAAGCATTTTTTTATATGATTAGAAGGTGAAAAAGTAAAACAATGTGTTGAGAGGAATAGCAAAATGCAATTAGTAGAATGTCGCATGCTTGTCGTATTGGCCCAAGAATTAAATATGAGAAAAGCAGCTGAGCGCTTATTTGTATCGCAGCCAGCTTTATCACAGCGCCTGCAAACAATTGAGCGGGCATGGGATACTCAAATCTTTATCCGTTCCCAAAAAGGTCTTTCTTTAACACCAGCTGGTGAAAAAATTGTGCAGTTTGCAAAGGAAGTTGTTGAAAAAGAAGACCAAGTAAAAGAAGATCTTCATCATTTAGACACCGAAGTATACGGTACGTTAAAGCTCGCTGTAGCCTCCATTATCGGCCAGCATTGGCTGCCAGCGGTTTTAAAAAAGTATATGGATAAATACCCCCATGCAAAGATTTCCCTTGTAACGGGATGGAGCAGCGAAATGCTTCGCTATATTTACGAAGATGAAGTTCATATCGGAATTATTCGAGGAAATCCCGAATGGAAAGGTGTAAAGGAACATCTCTTTACCGACCCTTTATATTTAGTAGATACTGAAATTGAAGATGCCTCTGAGGTACCAAATAATGATCGACCGTTTATTCAATTTAAAAGTGATTCCACCTATTATCAAGAAATACTCGATTGGTGGCACAGGGAGTTTCATACAACTCCAAAGCGAACGATTGTTGTAGACCAAATTGAGACGTGTAAACAAATGGCTTTAAACGGTCTGGGTTTTGCCATTTTACCGTCAATTGCTGTGAAAGATGCGCAGCACTTACATCGCATTCCACTATTAAAAGAAAATAAAGAGCCGATTACTAGAGATACTTGGTTAGTAGGATATGAGTCAGCGTTTAAGCTGAAACAAGTGCGTGCATTTATGGAAATTGTCAAAGAGTATATCAAAGAACAGCAAGAAAAAGAGCTATCATAATACATCTACGCATTATGTGAAAAAATGAGAAAATTACGTGACTTCTAACTTGTCATGTGGAACTCATTTTGTTACATTAGTAAAATGAAGCAAATGCTAACTTAGGAGGAATACATAATATGAAAATGATGGATGCAAACGAAATTATTTCATTTATTCAAAACAGCACAAAATCAACACCTGTAAAAGTATATGTAAAAGGTGATTTAGAAGGAATCGACTTCGGCGCTTCTTCTAAAACATTCGTAACTGGCAACACAGGTGTTGTATTCGGTGAATGGAAAGAAATTCAAGCTGTAATTGAAGCAAACGAAGGAAAAGTAGAAGATTACGTTATCGAAAACGATCGTCGTAACTCTGCAATTCCGCTTTTAGATATGAAAAATATCAAAGCGCGCATTGAGCCAGGTGCAATCATTCGTGATCAAGTTGAAATTGGAGACAATGCTGTTATTATGATGGGTGCTTCAATCAACATCGGTTCTGTAATCGGTGAAGGTACAATGATCGATATGAACGTTGTAATGGGTGGACGTGCAACAGTAGGTAAAAACTGTCACATCGGTGCAGGTTCAGTATTAGCTGGCGTAATTGAGCCACCTTCTGCAAAACCAGTTGTTGTTGAAGACGATGTTGTAATTGGTGCAAACGCAGTTGTTCTAGAAGGTGTAACAGTAGGTAAAGGTGCAGTTGTTGCCGCTGGTGCAATCGTAGTTGAAGATGTACCACCATATACGGTAGTAGCAGGTACACCAGCTCGTGTTATTAAAGAAATTGACGAAAAAACAAAATCAAAAACTGAAATCAAACAAGAGCTTCGTCAACTAAACGACTAATAAGCGAAAGACACAGAAAGCGTGGGCAACCACGCTTTCTTAACTATAAGGAGGATTTTTGGTACGTGGACATTTCTCAATTTGCTGCTTTGCGCAGAGAATTACATAAAATACCTGAGCTAGGCTTTCAAGAAGTAAAAACGCAAGCGTTTTTACTACGCTATATTGAAAGTCTTCCTCAAGAACACCTTGAAATTAAAACGTGGAAAACCGGCATCTTTGTGAAAGTGAAAGGGAAAAAACCAACGAAAACAATCGGCTATCGAGCTGACATTGATGGTCTCCCAATTACGGAAGAAACTGAGTATGAGTTTTCGTCCACTCATGAAGGTTTAATGCATGCTTGTGGTCATGATTTTCACATGAGTATTGGTTTAGGCATTCTAACACACTTTGCAAACCATCCAATTGATGATAACTTGCTGTTTATCTTTCAACCCGCTGAAGAGGGGCCGGGGGGAGCTCAGCCAATGCTTGAAAGCGAGATTATGGAAGAGTGGAAGCCTGATCAAATTGTTGCGCTACACATTGCTCCTGAATATCCAGTAGGATCAATTGCGGTGAAAGAAGGCATTTTATTTGCGAACACATCTGAACTGTTTATTGATTTAAAAGGAAAAGGAGGACATGCAGCATACCCACATAACACAAATGATATGGTGGTAGCCGCTTGTCAATTGGTTTCACAGCTACAAACAATCGTTGCTAGAAACGTTGATCCATTAGATAGTGCTGTTATTACCGTTGGCAAAATTACTGCTGGAACGGTTCAAAATATTATTGCTGAGCGCGCTCGCATTGAAGGAACCATTCGTACGCTATCTCCTGAGTCAATGGCACGTGTTAAAGAGCGGATTGAGGCTATTGTAAAAGGTGTGGAAGTAGGTTATCAGTGTGAGACAGTCATTGATTATGGTTGTATGTATCATCAAGTTTACAACAATCATGATATGACAAAGGAATTTATGACATTTGCTAGAGCTCAAGAAGAAGTTGAGGTTATTGAGTGTCAAAAAGCGATGACGGGAGAGGATTTTGGTTACATGTTAAAAGAGATTCCTGGCTTTATGTTTTGGCTTGGAGTAAATTCTCCTTATGGTCTTCATCATTCAAAGCTTCAGCCTGATGAGAAGGCAATTGAGGTAGCCATTTCTCTTATTACTCGCTATTTCGAAATGAAAGGCATTGCATAAGAAAACCCCGGAAGCTAAACTTCCAGGGTTTTTTCGTTATCCGTTATCTTTAGCGGGCTGTGGTGATTCACCAGTCGGCTTTTCAACGTATACTTGGTGTGGGAAAGGAATTTCAATTCCATGCGCGTCAAATGCTTCTTTAAACGCTTTACGAAGCTTACGTTCTACTCCCCATTGCTCGCCATTTTTCGTTTTTCCAACTACTCGTAGTACAACGTCTGATGCACCTAGCCCCTGAACACCAAGAACGTTTGGTCCATCTACAATGTTTTCATCTTCTTGTGCAATACGATCACATACTTCTTGTAAAATAGAAACTGCGCGATCAATATCGTCATCATATGAGATGCCAATGTCTACAAGCGCACGCATATTTCCACGAGAGTGGTTGCTTAGGCTTGTAATCTCACGATTTGGCACATAGTGCAATGTTCCGTCAAATCCGCGAATTTGAGTTGTACGAAGTCCTACAGATTCAACAATGCCTGAAAAGCTCCCTGTTGTTACATAATCGTCCACATCAATTTGTTTCTCAAGTAGTAAGAAAAATCCTGTAACAATATCGCTCACAAGTCCTTGCGCGCCAAAACCAATTGCTAATCCCACGACTCCAGCACCGGCAAGAAGCGCTGTTGCCTGCACACCAACAGTTTCAAGTAACATTACAATAACAATAAAGATAAGAACGTATGAAAATACATTTACCATTAAGCTTTTAAGCGTAAGTGCTCTACCTTTTGACACGCTATCACGTTCCATCATACGGTTGAAAGAACGATCAATAATACGAGTTCCAATGGAACGTACGATTAAGAAACCAATTAAGATGAGGATAAGTTTTAACGCAACTACCCCTGCAACTGTCAGAAGTTGTTCCCAATTGACTTCTGAAAAATTCAACATAAAAAATTCATCCTTTCTAAACATAAATCCTTAACTGGAAATAAGTGAAGAAGATAACCATATGTAATGTAAAAACTTGCTTAGTTTCTGGCTCTTTCAGTACATTAATTTATTCCCGCTATTAGACATGCTAAACTTAATTTGTCCCTTTTTGCAAGTCATTAACGTTATTTTTTCTAGAAATGAGCAAAAAAAGTTCGTTTATCTTAGATAAAAATAGGGCATAATATGTATATCGTCCTATTTCATGTAGTTTGTAACGAATTAATAGGTATAATTTACTATATTTAAATGAAGAGCAGAATAAACCTGAGTTTATTATTATGTTGGAGGGATGATTCATGCCAGAACGCATGGTAGCCAAGCAGGCCCCACGCTTTGAAATGGAAGCAGTATTGCCGAATAAAGAGTTTGGAAAAGTAAGCTTAGAAGAAAATATGAAACAAGATAAATGGACAGTTCTGTTCTTTTATCCTATGGATTTTACAAAAGTGTGTCCAACTGAGATTACGGCTTTATCAGATCGATACGATGAGTTTAAAAAGTTAGAGGCAGAAGTAATTGGCGTCTCAACAGATACTATTCATACGCATTTAGCTTGGATTAAATCAGATCGACGAGACAACGGATTAGGACCAGTTAACTATCCTTTAGCTGCAGATACAAATCATATTGTTTCACGTGAATATGGCGTTTTAATTGAAGAAAAAGGCGTAGCTTTACGTGGCTTATTTATTATTAATCCTCAAGGAGAACTGATGTACGCTGTTGTCAACCATAATAACATTGGCCGAGATGTAGATGAAACGCTGCGCGTATTACACGCTTTACAAACTGGGGAGCTTTGTCCTGCAAACTGGAAATCAGGACAAGCTACGTTATAAAAAAGCTTAGGGCAAAGATAAAAGCTTTCTTACAGCTAAAGTTCGGCTGAAGAATTAGTTAAAGCCAAGTGAAAATATATAAATGCTGGTGTTTCTAAAAAGTAGACATCAGTGTTTTTTATGTTTTGTTTAGAAAGTAGAAAATACGTTTGAAGATGACGAATTTATATCATACTAACGATAATTTAGTATTGAAGGAGGAATTTATATGCAAATTGGAATGATTGGTCTGGGAAAAATGGGAGCGAACCTTTCGCTAAACTTGATGGAACACAACCATGCAGTTGTAGCATTTGACGTGAATAAAGAAGCGGTTAAAACGTTGGAAGAACAAGGAGCTGTGGGGGCTCACTCAATAGAAGAATTAGTTAAAAAATTAGAAAAGCCAAAAGTAGCTTGGGTGATGGTACCGGCGGGAGATCTTACAGAAAAGGTAATAAATGAGCTTCAAGGCCTGCTTGATGAAGGAGATATTATTATAGATGGTGGAAACTCAAAGTACCAAGATTCTGTTCGTCGTGCTGAAAAAGCTCATCAAAAGGGGATTCACTTTTTTGATGTCGGAACCAGCGGTGGAATGGAAGGAGCACGAAATGGAGCCTGCATGATGATTGGTGGAGATAAGGAAGCTTTCGCTCACATTGAACCTATTTTTAAAGATATAAATGTGGAAAAAGGCTATCTGTATGCAGGAGATGCAGGAAGCGGCCACTTCTTGAAAATGGTACATAATGGAATTGAATATGGTATGATGCAAGCAATTGCAGAAGGGTTTGATGTGTTGGAAAAAAGTCAGTTTGATTATGACTATGAAGCTGTTGCGAGAGTATGGAACAATGGTTCTGTTATCCGCTCGTGGTTAATTGAGCTGATGGAACGTGCCTTTTCAAAAGATCCTCGTTTGGATGATATCCGTGGCGTGATGCATTCTTCTGGAGAGGGAAAATGGACGGTTGAATCAGCTTTAGACTTACAAGTTCCAACACCGGTTATTGCGCTTTCACTAATGATGCGCTATCGTTCATTAGAAGATGATACCTTTACCGGGAAAGTTGTAGCTGCTCTTCGAAATGAATTCGGTGGTCATGCTGTAGAGAAAAAGTAAAGGGAAATCTAAAAGCTGTGGAAATCCGCAGCTTTTTTTCTGCAAGCTGACATGTATAGAGAAAAGAAGTCTTACATTATGGTAAAATAAAGTAGTATATGGACTTCACTTGTTACTATATGGAGGATTTTTCATGAAAAAGGAATTTGCAGTAGTTGGATTAGGGAGATTTGGCGGTAGCATTTGTAAAACATTAAGTGATCAAGGTATGGAAGTACTGGCTATTGATACGGATGAAGAGAAAGTAAATGAGTATGCGAGCGTTGCCTCACATGCCGTAGTGGGAGACTCTACGGATGAAGGTGTACTAAAAGGTTTAGGCATTCGTAACTTTGATCATGTCATAGTAGCTATTGGTGATAATATTCAAGCAAGCATTTTAACCACGCTGATTTTAAAGGAGCTAGGCGTAAAGAAAATTACGGTAAAAGCGCAAAATGATTATCATGCTAAGGTATTATCGAAAATTGGAGCTAACTTTATTGTGCATCCAGAACGTGATATGGGAAGAAGAATTGCCAATAGTATGATTTCCAATAGCGTACTTGACTATCTAGAGCTATCTGATGAGCACAGTATTGTTGAGCTAGTTGCGAGTAAAAAAATGGCGGGAAATACGCTTATCGACTTAGATATTCGTGCTAAATATGGTATTAATATTGTTGCAATTAAGAGAAGCCAAGATATTATTGTCTCTCCACAAGCATCAGAGTCAATCAAACAGGGTGACATTTTAATTGTTATTGGTGCAGATGTAAATATTAATCGATTTGAGAATAAATTCGCAGATATGTAATGAAAACCTGCTTTCAGCATTGGAAGCAGGTTTTTGCTATGTATTTATAGAAAATATGGATTTTATTGGTGGTTTGCTAGTACAATAGTAAGCGGAGGAATGCAAGATGAAAACTTTTTTAGTGCAAACTACTATGTTTTTAGCGATATGGATTGCCCTTTTTTTTTCAATGTATCAAAGCGTAAATACTCTTGGATTACTTTTTTTAAGTTTTCTGTCCATGCTTATTTATTTTACAAAACCACTGTGGAGGCAGAAGCTAGGAAATCAAATGTGTCAAGTGTTGGTGCTGACAAGCTTAGGGTTCTTCTTATCGTTCTCCCCACTTTTAATGGCTCTTTTTCTGTATGTTAGTGTTGAAGCAACCAGTGAAGTGAAGGGACTTTCTTTTCGAATTTATGCTGGATGTACACTGATTGCTTTTTTACTTTTAACCTGGATTAAGTTAGAGGCCTTATTACTACCAACCATTATCATAACTGTGCTAATTGGGGTTGTTTTGTATCAATTAGGTGTAAGCAGGGAAGAAAAGCAACAAAAACAGCTTTTATATGATGAGCTTAGAGGTGAATATCGCTCTCTTAAACGAATGAGTTTGGAGGCAGATAAAGCGGCTCGAAATGAAGAAAGAACAAGAATTGCTCGAGATATTCACGATTCTGTTGGCCATAAATTAACGGCGTTATTACTAAATATTCAAGTGTTAAAGATGAGTCAAGAGTTAGAAAATGTACAGCTAGACCAATTAAAACGGTTAGCAGAAGAAAGCTTAGCCGAAACACGTCATGCTGTAAAGGAGTTGGATAAATCAACCTTACAGGGAGTAGCATCCATTGTTCATTTAATTAAAAAGTTAGAATCAGAGAGTCATATGAATGTTTCGTTTACAGTGAAGCAGCGAGTATTATCACTGACGCTGTCCAATACTCAAAGCGTCGCGTTATATCGCGCTATTCAAGAGGGATTTACAAACGCAATGCGTCACGGTAGTTCAAGAGAATTAGCAATTACTCTAATGCTATCACCAGTAGGAGATTTATCTTTCCAAATAAAAAACAGCATTGCACCTGATGCACCTCCTTTTCAAGAAGGGTTTGGGTTAAAGGCATTAAAGCAGCGGATTGAAAGTATCCGAGGACAAGTAAGCTACTTGCAAACACCTGAACATTTTTCTATAGAAGGCATCATTAAACTAAATTAAGGGATACAAAGAAGGTGAGTTTACTTGATTCATATTTTACTTGTGGAAGATCAAAGCATTGTTCGTTCAGGAATTAAAATGATGATTGAACAAGATGCTGCTCTGTGCGTGCGAGCAGAAGCGAGTAATGGAAAAGAAGCGTTAGAGCAGCTGGAGCGTCATATGATTGATCTTGTGATTATGGACGTATCAATGCCAATTATGAACGGAATTGAATCGACCCAGAAGATAAAAGCGCAGTGGCCAACAATACGGGTATTAATGCTAACGACCTTTAATGATAAAGAGTATGCTATGCAGGCTCTTCAATATGGAGCAAATGGGTTTATGCTAAAAACGGCTGACCCCGAGCATCTCATTCAATCCATTCATAGTTGTATGAACGGTGGTTTAAGTATTCATGATCACGTAACGGCTAAAATTATGCCAAGGTTATTAAGAAAAGAAGCAGCAGACCCTATACAGATTGAACTAACAAAAAGAGAAAGAGAGTTAGTCAAACTTGTAGGAGAAGGGAAAACGAACAAGGAAATTGCAGCAGAGCTTTATTTATCAATTGGAACGGTTAAAAATCATCTTACGCAAATTCTACATAAGCTAGAGCTGCGTGACCGCACGCAGCTGGCTATTTATGCTGTGAAAAATCACTTAGCGTGAAGAAATCTTCTGACAAGAGGTCAGAAGATTTTTTGTCATGTGACGGAGGTCATAGTTTGGAATAGAAGAAGTGACGGAAGTAAGTGGTGAAGGAAGTGTTGAATTTATAAGATGAAGTAAGAAAGAAAATAAAGGAGTGAAGCCTTATGCTAGAAGTCATCGAACTAAGTAAAGCATACAAAAAAGCGAAAGTAGTAAATAACATCAGCTTGTTTTTAGAACGTGGAGAAACAATTGGATTATTAGGGCCAAACGGTGCAGGAAAGTCAACGACCATTTCTTTGATTTCTTCTCTTATTAAACCGTCAAGCGGTGACATACGTATCAACGGGAAAAGCAGCGTAGAAGATCCAATTCATATGAGACAAATACTGGGCGTTGTTCCTCAAGAGCTAGCTTTATATGATGAATTAACGGCAAGAGAAAATCTCGACTTTTTTGGAAGAACTCAAAGAATGAAAGGAAAACAGCTAGCTGAAAAAGTGGATGAGATTTTAAACATGATTAGCTTAACCGACCGCCAGCATGATCGTGTAAAAATCTTTTCTGGAGGAATGAAAAGACGACTTAACATCGGTATTGCGCTTCTTCATAGTCCAAAGCTTTTAATTATGGACGAACCGACCGTTGGAATTGATCCACAATCTAGGTTTCACATTCTAGAGTCGGTTAAGCGTTTAAATCAGCACTATGGTATTAGCGTGATCTATACAAGTCATTATATGGAAGAAGTAGAACAGCTTTGTAACCGTATTTACATTATGGATAAAGGAAACATTATTGCTTCTGGTACAAAAGAAGAGCTTCGAAGCATTTTATCTTCTGAACAAATTATTCATTTTAAAGCAGATTGGATTAAAGAAGGACTTATTCATAAACTACAGTCTCACCCATCTGTATCAAAGTTAACGCATACGGATGGATCTGTTCAATTCTCTGTTCCAAAAAATGTGAATATATTAGCCGATTTGTTTAAGTTTGCTGAGGAACAAGAGATGATGATTTCCGCTGTCCAGATTGAAGCACCAACGCTTGAAGATGTGTTTTTACATTTAACTGGTCGAACGTTAAGAGATTGATGAGGGGGAATAAGGATGTTTTTTGCGCTTTTAAAAAAGCAGTTCATACAGTTTATTAGACGCCCTCAAGAACTTATTATTTTATTGTTAATGCCGTTTGTTTTAATTGTAATCTTAGGATTTTCTCTTGGAAGTATTATGTCTGATAAGCCTGGTTTTGAAGCCACTGTTGGGGTAGTTGTGAAAGGGGATGAAGAAGAAGAAATAGAACGCTTTAAAAAAGAATTAGCCCTGCAATCGTTACCTGAAGAAGCGAAGAAACAGGTGTTTACGACTGTTGATCATATGAAGCCAATAGAGTTTTTACTACAAAATACGTTTCAACAAAAAGAAGTAACGCAGTTTATTAAGATGAAACAGATTTCAGATACTGGGTTAGAAAAAGCCAAACGAAGCAATGAATATAGTGCAATTATGGTGTTTCCTGAAGGGTTCTCATACGGGGTATTACAAAATCAATTTTTAAAAAGAAACATCGAGAATCCACCGCTAACAATTATTCAAAATGAAGACAAATCAATTGGTGCCGATACGGTAACTAGTATAATAGAAGCTTATCAACAAAAGTTATCTCTGTACACTTATGCTAGTCAAGTAAATCCTGAAAAAGCAGGTAATATCGAAATAGTAGGTTCTTTAGGAGAAAAAGAAACGGCGAACAAAGAAAAGCCGCTTTCAGCTCTTGCTTACTATGCGATAGGCATGAGCATGATGTTTGTTCTCTATCTTGCTCCTAGCTTAGCTAAGAACGCTTATGTAGAAAAAGAAGCTCATAGCTTGTCGCGTATCATTCTTGCTAACGTATCGCCGACTCTTTATTATTTTAGTATTTTCTGTACAGGTTTCTTACTAGCTCTATGTCAATTGCTTATTTTGTATAGTCTCGTGGCAATATGCTTTGGAATTATATGGCCGAACTTACTGGCGTTTTTAACCATTACTGTTGCTGTGAGTATGGCTGTAGGAGGAATTAGCGCATGTCTATCTTCTGTGGTGCATCGCTGCAATTCAGAGGATATGGTTTCCATCTTTCGAAATGTAGTTGTTACGATATTAGCATTTTTGGGAGGTAGCTTTTTTCCTACTGAACAGCTTTCAAGCCAGCTTGCAAAAATTGGTGAAATAGTGCCAAACGGAGCTGGTACGCAAGCTTACTTACGCGTGTTGCAAGGAGAATCTATTCTGAATATTAGCGGGGAACTGTTTACGTTGCTTATGACGGCTGTCGTCATGTTTAGTACCGTCTGGTTGCTTGGAAGGAAGGTGTGGAAAAGTTGAATACGGTTTTAATTGGGCGATTTAAGCAGCTGCGTAGAAGTCCATGGGCGGTAGTGATGTCACTCTTTTTAGTTATTGTATTTGCGTACCTAATGGGAAAAGTTGATCAAACGAGTACTACTATCCTTGTATATAGTAAAGATCAACAAGTAAACGTCACATCTCTTATTCACGATTTAAACCAAACCCAGCACTTACTATTTAAAGAAAGCAATGAAAATGAAGCGCGAGATCAAGTAAAAGAAGGTAAAGCAGAAGTAGCTTTAGAAGCAGGGATAAATGATTTTAAGTTAATCTTAACATCAGAAACAACACTTATAGAAAAAGTAAATCAACATGTGAAAGCACATTACGAACAGCGAATACAAACCCAATCACTTGCGAAGCAGTTTACATCCAAAGAAGCAGGCATGATTAACAAAAAAATTGAAGAAGCTCCTATCTTTAAGGTTAATGTAGAAAGTATGCAAAAAACAGAAGGAATTATGCTTCAAGAGAATATGCAGGCGCTCTTTGGCTTTACGCTATTTTTTATCATATATACCATTGGATTTAGTGTGCTCAAAATTTTGCAAGATCGGAAAATTGGAGTCTGGGATCGCCTTCTTATTTCAAGACTTTCAAAAGTAGACCTTTATACAGGGAACTTAGTATATTCATTTTTAATTGCGTATGTAGAAGTCATTGTTATTTTTAGCACATTCCATTTTGGTCTTGGAGTAGATTTTAACGGTCGATTTGTACTTAGTTTACTCATCGTTATTCCTTACCTATTGGCAACTGTTGCTCTATGTATGTTTCTAGCAGGAGTGGTCAAGAGCATTGCTCAGTATCAAGTGCTTATTCCTCTATTAGCAGTGAGTATGGCAATGATAGGAGGGGCATATTGGCCTCTTGAAATTGTCACATCTCCAGTTATGCTGACACTTTCAAAGTTCGTACCGTTGACATATGGAATGGACCTTTTAAAGCAAGTTGTGGTCTATGATTATGCATGGCAAAAAATTGCGTACTCAAGCCTATTATTATGCATTATTACAGTGGTATTAATGGCTCTTGGAATTAATATTTTAGAGAAGAAACATACGTAAAAAGGATTCGCGTAAGCGAATCCTTTTTCTTATACTTCCATAATGATTGGTAAAATCATTGGACGACGTTTTGTTTTTTCATAGAGGAATGGAGCTAGTGTGTCTGTAATTTCATTTTTAATTTCAGACCACTGAGATGTACGGCGCTCCATTACTTTATTTAAGTGCTTTGTAATTAATGATTGTGCATCGTTAATTAAATCGCCAGATTCGCGCATGTAAACAAATCCACGTGAGATAATATCTGGACCCGCTGCAATTTTAAAGTCTTTCATGTTAATGCTAACAACGACGATTACAAGACCTTCTTCAGATAGAATACGACGATCTCGCAGTACGATATTACCAATATCACCAATGCCGCTTCCGTCAATATAAACAGAACCAGATGGGATTTTACCCGCTACGGATGCTTCGTTCTCGCTTAGTGCTAATACTTCACCGTTATCCATAATGAAGCAGTTTTCTTCTTGAACACCGCAGTCAGTTGCTAGCTTGATATGCATCTTTTGCATGCGGTACTCACCATGAATTGGCATAAAGTACTTTGGTTTCATTAAGCGAAGCATTAATTTTTGTTCTTCTTGTCCACCGTGACCTGACGTATGGATGTCATTCAGTTTACCATGAATAACTTCAGCACCAGCACGGAATAACATATCGATCGTTTTGCTTACACTTACTGTGTTACCTGGAATTGGTGATGAAGAGAAAACAACTGTATCCCCAGGGATAATCTGAATTTGACGGTGTGTACCGTTTGCAATACGTGATAAAGCAGCCATCGGTTCACCTTGACTACCTGTACATAAAATTGTTACGCGGTTAGCAGGAATACGATTGATTTGAGATGGTTCAATAAACGTATCTTTTGGACAAGAGATATAGCCAAGCTCCTGACCAATATCAATTGCTGCTTCCATACTGCGACCAAACACAGCAATTTTACGATTGTTTAATACAGCAGCTTCAACAACTTGCTGTAAACGATGAATGTTAGATGCAAACGTTGCGAAAATAATACGGCCTTCAACTTTTCGGAAAATGTCATGAATGCTGTCACCAACGCGACGCTCAGACATTGTAAAGTTAGGGATTTCACTGTTTGTACTATCTGATAGTAGGCATAGTACGCCGTCTTTACCGATTTCAGCCATCTTTGTTAAGTTCGCTGGTTCTCCAACTGGTGTAAAGTCAAACTTAAAGTCACCTGTATGTACAATTTGTCCATTTGGTGTTTTTACAACAATACCGTATGAATCAGGAATGCTGTGTGTTGTACGGAAAAACGTTACCGACGTCTTGCGAAACTTAATAACGTCGTCTTCTGTAATTTCATGAAGCTGTGCAGTTCTAAGTAATCCGTGCTCATCCAGCTTATTGCGTAGTAAACCTAACGCTAGCTTTCCAGCATAAATTGGAATGTTTAATTCGCGTAAAAGATACGGAATTCCACCGATGTGATCCTCATGACCATGTGTTACGAAAAGTCCACGGATTTTGTCTGCGTTTTTAACTAAATAGCTGTAATCAGGAATTACATAATCAATACCTAATAGTTCATCTTCTGGAAACTTAATTCCGGCATCGATAAGAATAATTTCATCTTGAAACTGTACGGCATAGGTATTCTTACCGATTTCACCTAGTCCACCTAGAGCGAATACCGCCGTCTGATTATTTTTTACAAATTTCATTTTTATCATATCTCCAATACTTTAAAATCTTCGCTGTGTTGCTCATATTCTAAGTAGTCTCCGTCCACTAGTTGAACAAATTCAATGTTAATTGAACGCGCTTTTAACTTTTTACGAACGTCGCGTTCAGACTCTCCTTCTACATAAACAGTTTGTGTGTTTTCACGAACTGGTACTTCTGTTAATTTTTCTTGAAAATATACTTTAAAAATCATAACTTCATTCTCTCCTTAAATCCGAAATTCAAATAACTTATTTTATTATAATATAAAATGTGTATGTATTTCATGTATTTTCTAAAGAAACTTGCTTTCACTACATTTTAGACATCAAAATAACACAAGTCAATTCGTTAAATGCAAAATAGGGACGATTTCTATCGATAAACTTAAATTTTATTGAAAAATTATACGAATAGCTAATATGAAATTATGACTATGTGAAAAAATTGACTGACTGGACTGCTTATTTAAATAGAAAATAAGGGCTATTCTATTTTACGATGCAGACACACGCCCTGCAAATGTATTGATAGAAAGCCCTTAAATCGTTAATTAAGCAATTGATTTTTTTCGTAATAATTCATTCCAACGTCTTAAAAGGCGCTTTCGAAAATCTTTTAGCATGAATCTCATCTCCTTTATATCTGATGAATGCCTGTCTATGTTTATAGTTGTAGTATATGAAAAAAGCGCATAGACTTGCGTGGTTATATATGGAAAGATGGAGAAAGTAGAAGTGGTTTGTTATAATGGCGTGAGAAACGAAAAAAAATAGAAAAGTTAGGTGAAACAATGGACAAAAAAATAGTGTTCTTTGATATTGATGGTACATTGTTAGATCATGATAAAAAATTACCTGAGTCAACAAAGCAAGCGGTAAATCAGCTCAAGGAAAAAGGTTATGAAGTAGCCATTGCTACAGGCCGAGCACCGTTTATGTTTAAAGAGCTTCGAGATGAGCTTGGTATCGATACATATATTAGCTTTAATGGTCAGTACATCGTATTAAATGGTGAAGTTCTGTATCAAAATCCATTAGACGTACAAGAGCTTCAAGCGCTCACCGCGTTTGCTGCTCAAAAAAATCATCCAGTCGTTTATTTAGATCATGATGATATGAGGTCTAATATTGAATTTCATGAACATATTGAAGCAAGCATTAGCACGCTAAAGCTTGGCATCACACATCCAATTCATGACCCTTTGTACTATGAAAACCGCGAAATCTATCAAGCGCTTCTTTTCTGTACGGATGGTGAAGAGAAGCCTTACGAAGAAAAATTTAAAAAATTTGATTATATTCGTTGGCATGAATTCTCAACGGATGTGCTTCCTGCTGGTGGATCAAAAGCAAAGGGAATTGAGGTTATGATCAATAAGTTAGGCTATAAGAAAGAAAATGTGTATGCATTTGGCGATGGCTTAAATGATATTGAAATGCTCTCGTACGTAGGAAATGGCGTAGCAATGGGAAATGCCCATGATGAAGTAAAAGAAGTGGCAAATTATATTACAAAAGACGTAGCTGATAACGGAATTGCACACGGTCTTCAACTTGTAGGATTACTGTCTTAACAGAAAAGTAGGAACCTGGACGGGTTCCTACTTTTTTTAGCGCATATAAGGGCTTGCATTTTCAGGTTCTTTAAACGGCTCTGCTTTATTAATATGGTCATAAAACATAACGCCATCAAGATGGTCAATTTCATGCTGAAAGACCACAGCTAATAGGCCTTTCAAACGGATTTTAACCTCTTCTCCTTCTAGCGTTGTACCTTTTACAGTAATACGAGCATACCTTGGGACATATCCAGGTATTTCTTCATCTACGGATAAGCATCCCTCACCGCTTGTTAAATACGTTTTTTCAACGGAGTGGCTCACAATTTTCGGGTTGAAAAGGGCATAGCTTTGCACGTTTCCACGCTCATCAGGTGCTTGAATAGCAATCATTCGCTTTGATACGTTGATTTGAGGAGCAGCTAATCCAATTCCAGGACGTAAATTATACTTGGCTGCAATTTCAGGGTCTTGGCTGTTTTGAACATACTCAAGTAGTTGTCTAAGCGTTTCTTTATCTTCAGATGTTGCTGGAAGCTTTACTTCTTGTGCTACTTTGCGCAGAGTAGGGTGGCCATCCCTAATAATTTTATCCATTGTAATCACTGTTCACATCTCCCTAACGATATATGGTACTAATAGTTATGACATATACTTGTCAGTTTAGTACTATAAAGTGTATCAAAAGACATATGAAAAGTCATCCGAGTTGCTATATGTAGAAGAGAAAGCCACTTGACTTTCTCTTTGTTAACTAATTAACAGCCGCCCCAACTGCAGCCAATAATAACAAGTAAAATAAATAGCACAATTAAAAGAACGAATTCTTTATTTGAACCGCCACATCCGTATCCATATCCTCCGTAATACATAACTAACACACTCCCGAACAGACAGAATCCCAAAAAACACAAACGATTTAACCGTTTTTTCTTGATGGGTTAGTATAATATATTAAAAGATAATAAAATGGTGTAGATGAATTGCTTAATTCGGGCAATAAAGATAAAATAGTGCTGGTATAAGGGAGGATTTACCAGGTATGAAGACTAAAAAAATAGTAAGTGCAATAGGTATAAGTATGATGCTTTTAGCAGGATGTTCAGCAGAAAGCGGAGACGAACTAGAAGTTTATAAAGCGCTTGAGAAAGTCGCTGATCAAGAGAAGCAGTTTATAAAAGAGCAGCAACCGATGACGGCACTCGAAGAAAAAGAAAATGTTCTATATGAAGAAATCTTATCAATTGGAATGAAAGAAAAAGAAAAAGTTGACGAAAAAGCAAGCGAAGCGCTCCAATTATTAGATGAACGAGAAGAACATTTAGTAAAAGAACAGGAAAGTATGCAGCGTTCAAAAGAAGAGTTTGAAAAAGCCAAAGAGAAAATCGAACTGGTAAAAGATGAAGACATAGAGAAGCAAGCCAACAAACTCGCTTCTTTAATGGAAAGTCGCTATAAGGCATACGACTTGATGTATGCTTCGTATGAAGAATCGGTGGAGTTAGACAGAGAGCTATACACAATGTTTCAAAAAACAAACGTGAAGCTAAACGATTTAGAAAACCAAATTTCTTCTATTAATGAGATGTACCAAAAGGTGCAGGAGAATAGTGAAAAGTTTAATCAAGCAACGGATGCTTATAATGAAGAAAAAAAGAACTTCTACAAAAAGGTGAAATCAGATCAAGAATAAAAGCAGGAAACACTCAAAGTAATAAGCATTGGCTGTTTTTTGATTTGATATACAACAGTATTCGACATGAATTAAATAGTCTGTAAAACGCTTTCATTCAAAGAGTTTGTAAGAAATTAAACGGTGATATTAAGCAGGTTTTTAAACGGTTATTATAAGACAAGTAGTACAGGATATGTTTGTGTAATAGCACAGATGGATTTAACATTTTTTAAAAGTGTAATAAGGCAAAAAGCTTAAATTTATAAGCGTAAATAGATTGACGAACCGTTTTAATGTGGTGTACACTATTTAGCGTAGTAAGTGTTGTATTAATCATTTTGTTGAAATAATTAATACAGTTTAACGGAATGAAAGTTTCGCTTAAACTTTCCTTTTACTTAAATGTTTGAATCGAGTGCGCCCGGGAATACATAAAACATGTTGAAATACGTAGCGGACTCAAATGGAATTCTAGTCGACAAAAAATGACTTTTAGGTGCTTGTTTTGGGTATCCTAGCAATGTGTATTTTTTTGTTTGATTAGCACATTGAAAAGTAAGGCTTAAATGAAAGGAAGAGGTGACTTAGATGGCTGCTAAAACTAAAAAAGCTATTATTGATGTATCAAAGCAACTTGATAAAATTGCTGAGCAGTACCAAACGTTCCAAATTCTTAATGAAGAGGGCGAAGTAGTAAATAAATCAGCAATGCCAGATTTATCTGATGAACAATTAAAAGAACTAATGACTCGTATGGTGTACACACGTATTCTTGATCAACGTTCAATTTCATTGAACCGTCAAGGTCGTTTAGGTTTCTATGCACCAACAGCTGGTCAAGAAGCTTCTCAAATTGCATCTCATTTTGCATTAGAGAAAGAAGACTTCATTTTACCTGGATACCGTGATGTACCACAATTAATCTGGCACGGTCTTCCATTATACCAAGCGTTCTTATTCTCTCGTGGTCACTTCCACGGTAACCAAATGCCAGAGGATTTAGGCGCACTTTCACCACAAATTATCATCGGTGCACAAATCGTTCAAGCAGCGGGTGTTGCATTAGGTCTTAAAAAACGTGGTAAAAAAGCAGTAGCAATCACTTACACTGGTGACGGTGGAGCTTCACAAGGTGACTTCTACGAAGGTATGAACTTTGCAGGTGCGTTCAAAGCTCCAGCAATTTTTGTTGTTCAAAACAACCGCTTTGCGATTTCAACACCAGTTGAAAAGCAATCTGCTGCTAAAACAATTGCTCAAAAAGCAGCTGCAGTAGGTATCCCAGGGGTACAAGTGGATGGAATGGATCCATTAGCAGTTTATGTTGCTGTAAGCGAAGCTCGTGAGCGCGCAGTAAACGGCGAAGGTCCAACATTAGTTGAAACATTAACTTACCGTTATGGTCCACATACAATGGCTGGAGATGACCCAACACGTTATCGTACAGCAGAGCTTGATACTGAGTGGGAAAAGAAAGATCCACTAGTACGTTTCCGTAAATTCTTAGAAGCTAAAGGCATCTGGAATGAAGAAGAAGAAAACAAAGTAATCGAGCAAGCTAAAGAAGATATTAAAAATGCAATCAAAAAAGCAGATGACTATCCAAAACAAAAAGTTACAGACTTAATGGATATCATGTATGAAGAAATGCCTTTCAACTTGAAAGAGCAGTATGAAATCTACAAAGAGAAGGAGTCGAAGTAAGCCATGGCGCAAATGACATTGATTCAAGCAATCACTGATGCGTTACGCACAGAAATGAAAAACGACGAAAACGTATTAGTTTTTGGTGAAGACGTTGGCGTAAACGGTGGAGTATTCCGTGCAACTGAAGGTCTTCAACAAGAATTCGGTGAAGATCGCGTTTTCGATACACCACTTGCTGAATCTGGTATCGGCGGTCTTGCTGTTGGTCTATCGACTCAAGGTTTCCGTCCAGTACCTGAAATTCAATTCTTCGGTTTCGTATTTGAAGTTCTTGATTCAATTTCTGGTCAAGCAGCTCGTATGCGTTATCGTTCTGGCGGTCGTTGGAACGCACCAATCACGTTCCGTTCACCATTCGGTGGCGGCGTACACACACCAGAACTTCACGCTGATAGCTTAGAAGGTTTAGTAGCATCTCAACCTGGTTTGAAAGTTGTAATTCCTTCAACTCCATACGATGCAAAAGGTCTTTTAATTTCAGCAATTCGTGACAACGATCCTGTTGTTTACTTAGAGCACATGAAATTATACCGCTCATTCCGTCAAGAAGTACCTGAAGAAGCTTATACAATTGAAATTGGTAAAGCTGATGTAAAACGTGAAGGTACTGACGTTTCAATCTTCGCTTATGGTGCAATGGTTCATTCATCATTAAAAGCAGCTGAAGAATTAGAAAAAGAAGGCGTATCTGTAGAAGTTGTTGACTTACGTACAGTTCAGCCTTTAGATATCGAAACAATCATCGCATCAGTTGAAAAAACTGGTCGTGCAATTGTTGTTCAAGAAGCTCAAAAGCAAGCTGGTATCGCTTCAAACGTTGTAGCTGAAATCAATGACCGCGCAATCTTAAGCTTAGAAGCTCCAGTATTACGCGTAGCTGCTCCAGATACAGTATTCCCATTCTCTCAAGCAGAGGGCGTTTGGTTACCAGACCACAAGGATATTGTAGCAACTGCTAAAAAAGTTCTTGAATTTTAATTGATTGTTACTCTATAGAAATCAGCAAAATGCTGATTTCTATTGTAAATAAGGTATAAAAACCAACTAAACATATTGCAACTAACTAGGAGGTTGAAGACACGTGGCATTTGAATTTAAACTGCCGGATATCGGTGAAGGTATCCACGAAGGTGAAATCGTAAAATGGTTCGTAAAAGCTGGAGATGAAATCGATGAGGATGATGTACTTGCCGAAGTACAAAACGACAAAGCTGTTGTTGAAATCCCATCTCCTGTAAAAGGTAAAGTATTAGAAGTTAAGGTTGACGAAGGTACAGTAGCAACTGTAGGTCAAGTTATCGTAACTTTTGATGCTCCTGGTTACGAAGATCTAAAATTCAAAGGCGACGATCATGACGACGCGCCAAAACAAGAAGCTCCAAAAGAAGAAGAGCAAGTTCAAGCAACAGCTGAAGCTGGACAAGACGTAGAAAAAGCAGCAGCTAGCGCGCAACCACAAGCTGAAGTAGATCCAAACCGCAAAGTTATTGCTATGCCTTCAGTTCGTAAATATGCTCGTGAAAAAGGCGTAGACATTAAAGCAGTTCCAGGATCAGCTAAAAACGGCCGTATCGTAAAAGAAGACATCGATAGCTTCTTATCTGGTAGTTCAACTGCAGCAGCTTCAACAGCAACTGAAGAGGCTCCAGCGGCAACTGAGGCAGCACCAAAAGCTACAGCTACAGCAATTCCAGAAGGTGACTTACCAGAAACTCGTGAGAAAATGAGCGGTATTCGTCGTGCAATTGCAAAAGCAATGGTTAACTCTAAGCAAACGGCTCCTCACGTAACATTAATGGACGAAATTGATGTTACAGCACTTGTTGCACACCGTAAGAAGTTCAAATCAGTAGCAGCTGACCAAGGTATTAAATTAACATTCTTACCTTATGTTGTTAAAGCATTAACTTCTGCACTTAAGAAGTTCCCAGCTCTTAACACATCTATTGATGATTCTACTGATGAAGTAATCCAAAAACACTACTACAACATCGGTATCGCGGCTGATACTGAAAAAGGTCTTTTAGTACCTGTAGTGAAAAATGCTGACCGCAAGTCTGTATTTGAGATTTCTGACCAAATTAATGACCTTGCTGGAAAAGCACGTGAAGGTAAATTAGCTCCTGCTGAAATGAAAGGCGCTTCTTGTACAATCACAAACATCGGTTCTGCTGGTGGACAATGGTTCACTCCAGTAATTAACCACCCAGAAGTTGCAATTCTAGGTATCGGACGCATTGCTGAAAAACCAGTTGTACGTGACGGTGAAATTGTAATTGCTCCAGTATTAGCATTATCTCTAAGCTTTGACCACCGTATCATTGATGGTGCAACAGCCCAAAACGCTCTTAACCAAATCAAGCGTTTATTAAATGATCCAGAATTATTATTAATGGAGGCGTAATAAATGGTAGTAGGAGATTTCCCAATCGAAACTGATACTCTTGTCATTGGTGCTGGCCCTGGTGGTTACGTTGCAGCAATTCGTGCAGCTCAACTAGGACAAAAAGTAACAATCGTTGAAAAAGGTAACCTTGGTGGTGTGTGCTTAAACGTTGGTTGTATTCCTTCAAAAGCATTAATCGCAGCAGGTCACCGTTTTGAAGAAGCAAAACACTCAGAAGATATGGGTATTTTTGCTGAAAATGTAACTGTTGACTTCACAAAAGTTCAAGAGTTCAAAAACGGCGTAGTAAACAAACTTACTGGCGGTGTTGAAGGTTTACTTAAAGGTAACAAAGTAGATATCGTAAAAGGTGAAGCTTACTTCGTGGATAGCGAAACTGTACGTGTAATGGATGAAAATTCTGCACAAACGTACAAGTTCAAAAACGCAATTCTTGCAACTGGTTCTCGTCCAATCGAGATTCCAGGATTCAAATTCTCTGAGCGCGTAATCAACTCTACAGGTGCATTAGCGCTTAAAGAAGTTCCTAAAAAATTAGTTGTAATCGGTGGAGGTTACATCGGTACTGAGCTTGGTACTGCTTATGCTAATTTCGGAACTGAAGTAACATTTGTTGAAGCAGCTGATGAAATCTTAGCTGGTTTCGAAAAACAAATGAGCTCTCTTGTAAAACGTAACCTTAAGAAAAAAGGAAACGTTGAAATCTTCACTAAAGCTATGGCTAAAGGTGTAGAAGAAACTGCTGATGGCGTTAAAGTAACGTTTGAAGTTGGTGGAGAAGCAAAAACAGTTGAAGCTGATTACGTATTAGTAACAGTTGGTCGTCGTCCAAACACTGACGAGCTTGGTCTTGAGCAAGTTGGCGTAAAAATGACTGACCGCGGTGTAATCGAAACTGACAAACAATGCCGTACATCTGTAAGCAACATCTATGCAATCGGTGATATCGTTTCTGGACCACCACTTGCACACAAAGCTTCATACGAAGGTAAAATTGCTGCTGAAGCAATCGCTGGTGAACCAGCTGAAATTGATTACTTAGGAATTCCAGCTGTTGTATTCTCTGAGCCTGAGCTTGCGAGCGTGGGTTACACAGAAGCACAAGCGAAAGAAGAAGGTTTAGCAATTCAAGCTTCTAAATTCCCATTCGCAGCTAACGGACGTGCACTTGCACTTAACGCTGCAGAAGGATTCTTAAAGCTAATCACTCGTAAAGAAGATGGCGTTGTAATCGGTGCTCAAATTGCTGGTCCAAGTGCATCTGACATGATCGCTGAACTTGGTCTTGCAATCGAGAGCGGTATGACTGCTGAAGATATTGCATTAACAATTCACGCTCACCCAACATTAGGTGAGATTACAATGGAAGCAGCTGAAGTAGCAATCGGAAGCCCAATTCACATTGTAAAATAATAGATGAAAAAGCTCGTGCCTCCGGCATGAGCTTTTTTGTTGTAAAACGTGGTCAAGCTGCATATAAGTGATGTAAGTGCCGTTATAAAAGTGAGGAATGAGCGATGGTTAAACCTTTTTTGTACAGCTTGCAGCTTATGATTTGGAGCGGCTATGCGACAGTTGAGCTTTTATCAAAACGTGATGAATTAACAGCAAAAATTATTCTTTTCTTTGTATTTGCCTATTTAGCATATGGAATTGCTAAAATGAATGTACACTCGAAGAAAAAAGCGTTCTTTGTGACGTGTAGCTCGCTCTTTGTTTTTTTTCTAGGCTACACCGTCATTTTTTTATTTATTAGATGATAATAAAAGGACTATTTCGTTTAATGTGAAATTATAACATAGTAAAAGAAGCATTCCGAAAACGGGAATGCTTCTTTTCTTAAATTTTTTTAGGATGTACATCTGCTTTTTTTAATTCTTCTCTAAACGATTTGATGAGTGAGAAGACCGTGAGTACCAGTACGATTGAAAATGGTAATGCTGCAATAATGGCGGCTGTCTGAAGCGCATCTAATCCACCAGTCCAAAGCAGGATAACCGCAGTTAAAGTTTGAATCATACCCCAAATAAACTTCACAGAATTTGACGGGTTTAAGTCACCATTCGTCGTTTGCATGCCGAGAACAAATGTTGCAGAGTCGGCTGATGTAATAAAGAAGGTAGCAATCAAGCAAATAGCGATAATTGACATAACCGTTCCTAATGGAAATTGTTCTAATACATAAAACAGAGCTACTTCTGAGCCTCGCTCGTTAATGACATCCATAACTGGTATGTTTTTAAAGAAGTCTAAATGAATGGCTGATCCACCGAATACAGAAAACCATAGGCCACCAAATATTGTTGGGACGGCTAACACACCAATTAAAAACTCTCGAATCGTACGTCCGCGAGAAATGCGAGCTATAAAAGTTCCAACAAATGGAGCCCAAGCAATCCACCAAGCCCAGTAGAAAATCGTCCAGTCCTGAACCCACGTGTTGTTATCAAACGGACTTAATCGGAAGCTCATAGATGGTAAATACTGAATGTAAGACCCGATTGTTGTGACGAATAAGTCCATTATAAAGTTTGTAGGACCCGCAAATAGTAAGAAAAGCATTAAAAGAATAGCTAATAGGATATTAATGTTACTTAAATATTTAATTCCTTTATTAAGACCCGTTTGAGCGGATAACATAAATAGTACCGTAACAATAATAATGACGATTAGCTGTGTAGTAAAGTTGTTATCAATGGCTGGAGATAAGTAAGCCATTCCACCTGTAATCTGAATGGCTCCTAACCCAAGTGATGTGGCTACGCCAAACACAGTTGCAAACACGGAGATAACGTTAACAAGAGTACCTAACCCTCCGTCTACGCGCTTACCTAAAAGAGGACGTAAAATATTGCTAATTACAAAAGGATATCCCTTACGAAATTGAAAGTACGCAAGTGCCAAAGCAAGCACTGAATAAATAGCCCAAGGATGTAATCCCCAATGAAAAAAAGAATATCGCATTGCTGCTCGAGCGGCTTCTGCTGTATTTCCATCTCCAGAAGGTGGGGTATGAAAATGGTTAATAGGTTCAGAAGCGCCCCAGAATACTAAACCGATCCCCATCCCTGCACTAAACAGCATGGCAAACCAGGATATATAACTATATTGAGGTTCATCCTCTGTCTTACCTAATTTGATATTTCCATACCGTGAAAAAATTAAAAATAGTGTAAAGCCTAAAAATAGGGTAGCGGCTAATAGGTAATACCAACCGAATTTTTCAATAATAAATTGATGAATAGCACTGGTAACAGGCGTTAAAGCGGCATTTCCTAGCGTGCTTTCTGGAATGACTCCCCAAATAATAAACAAAGCCGCAATAATCACAGAAAACAGAAACACTGGCGTCAGCTTTTTCAATTAGCTCGCACTCCTTTCGTGAAAAAACCTCTTATGTACAGTTTCTCTTTTAACCTTTTTTACTATACATGAAACCATTTTTACACTTTCCTCGTGCAGTACGATTCATCTTTCGTTTAAGACAATGTCAAAGAGGACAAAATGACGTAATAATAGAAAGGGGAGTCCGTATGAAAAAAAGAGTGTGGCTTACGGTAGTTGTTTTAATGGCATGTACCGCTTTTTTATTTATGAAGTTAAGCACGGAAGAAAAAGCAGGATATGTATACAGGGAAGGAAAGGCCTATTTAGATATGACGATTCAATCGGCGGCTTATGATTCTACATACAGCCCGGTCGACCGTCAGCTTCAGCTTGTTGTCGCGGATAACGTTTATATGTTTATTGAAAATGTTCCCGTCGTCCAAATTAATAATGAACTTTTTCCACTCGCTGAACAAGATTTTTTCATTCAAAACAATCGAGCGTTTATATCAGCATCGTTCTTAGAAAAACAAGAACCTAGCTACGTTAAACTTAAAGCAGCGTATGCTATTTTAAAGTCATCTCAATCAAGCGAAAAAGCAGCTCAAGCAGTTAGTACTAAGCAGTTTACAAGAGAAGAAGTGATGCAGTATATGAGTGGGTTAACACCACCACTAGAAAACGCTAAAGCTGATACGTTTCCATCTCATTTGCCAGGAGCTGATCGTACATATCGCCATGGTTTCCATGAAGGGTTAGACTGGTATACATACTCAGCGGGCGTAGTTGTCAATAAAGAAACTGAAGTGTATGGAATGGGAAAAGGCAAAGTGGTACGAGTGGATCATAATTATAAGCCGTATGAATCCGTGGAGCAACGAAACAAAGATTTAGCATATTGTAAAGAGGTTCAAAAGACTCCTGCTTATATCCTGGATAAGCTACGTGGTAGACAAGTATGGATTCAGTATGACAATGGCATGCAGGCGCGATTTGCTCATCTAGATCAAGTCGATGAAGAGTTAAACGTGGGTGATACTATTACAAAAGATACGCTAATCGGCTACGTTGGAAATTCTGGTACAAGCGGAGAGGTGCAAAAAGATAATACAGAATTACATTTGCATGTAGACTTGTTGATTAACGGTACCCTGTTTTGGAAAGGGTTATCACAAGAAGACGTTAAAGATGTATTAATTAGCCAACTGAATAATAACGAATAGCTCATCCTATAAGAGATTGAGACATAAGTAGTTCAGCCCCTACTATACCTGAACAATTGAGAGTTCACAACTTTTAATCGCTCAGGTTTTTTTTGATTGGGAAAAACCAGTTTGGAAACAGGGTGGAATGGAGCGTAGCGCAATGGAACGAATGTGTTCAGACAAACTAAAGAGATGGGAACAGCTAGTGTTCGTCTTTTAGAAGCAATCATTTTGTTATATCCCAAACTCTTTTTTTACGTTTGAATGTCGAAAAAAGGCGGTCGAAAAATTAAATGTGACATACTATTTTAGTATTGACAGAATAAATGTTACATACTATTATAATATCAAGAAGAATAAAACGCTTTCAAAAATCTTTGAAACCAAAGGGGAGTTACACATGGGAACTATTGTATGTCAAACTTGCAACTGCACAATTGAACATTTTGAAGATGAGAAAGTGACGCGGCTATATTCAAAATGTAAAGAGGGAGAATGTCAAGCAGTCCATGAAGATTTAGACTAATAAATAGAAAAAGGTGCGCATTATAGCGCACCTTTTTGTTATTGAATTGCTTTATGTTCTTTAATTACACGTAATGTTTTTAACTCAAAATCTTCCGGTCCTTGAACGGGTAGACCAGCTTCTAGGTTTGTTTGAATATAACTCAGATTCTCTTCCGTAATAATTTCTCCAGGAATAAAGATTGGAATTCCCGGTGGGTATACCATTACAAACTCAGCGATAATTCGGCCAGCTGATTCATGAAATGGCACAACTTCGGTTTCAGCATAAAAAGCATCGCGAGGAGTAACTGCTAAGACTGGAATATCAGGTAGTAAAATAGCTGGTTTTGTTGCTTTTTCAGCTAAGTGATGAACTTCTCTTGACAGCTGCTGTAAAGCGGTAAGTAAGCAATCGATGTCTTCCTTACTATCTCCTGGTGTTACAATACATAAAACATTATATAAATCAGACATTTCCACTTCAATATTGTACGTCTCGCGCAGCCACTTCTCTACGTCATATCCTGTAATACCAAGGTCTGATACGGAAATAATAAGCTTTGTAGGATCTAGGTCGTACGTTGCTTTTGTCCCTAAAATCTCTCGACCAATACAGTGAATATGCTCAATCTTGTTAAGCTCTGTACGAGCATATTCAGCCAGTGCAATAGCTTGATTAGCTAATTTTTCGCCTTCTGTGGCTAATCGCTTACGAGCTACGTCCAAAGAAGCTAGTAGCACATATGATGTAGATGTTGTTGTTAACATACTTAGGATTGCTTGAACACGCTGTGGCGATACAAGCCCTTCGCGAACGTTTAAAATAGAGCTTTGAGTCATTGATCCCCCAAGCTTATGAACACTTGTAGCGGCCATGTCTGCGCCTGCTTGCATAGCTGATAGCGGTAATTCATCGTGAAAATGAATATGAACACCATGAGCCTCATCAACCAAAACAGGTACCCTATAAGAGTGAGCAACTTCAACAATTTTACGTAAGTCACCTGAAATTCCAAAGTAGGTAGGATTAATAACGAGTACCGCTTTTGCATCAGGATGCTGAGCTAGCGCTTTTTCAACTGCATCAGTCGTAATTCCATGAGAAATACCGAGGTTTTCATCGATTTCAGGATGAATGAAAACAGGCGTAGCTCCAGAAAAGACAACGGCGCTCATAACGGATTTATGAACGTTTCTAGGAACGATGATTTTATCTCCAGGCCCACAAGTTGTCATGACCATTGCCATAATAGCCCCGCTTGTTCCTTGGACAGAAAAGAAAGTATGATCTGCTCCGAACGCTTCAGCAGCTAAGTCCTGAGCTTCTTTAATAATACCTTTTGGCTGATGTAAATCATCAAGTGGTCCAATGTTAATCAAATCAATTGAAAGTGCGTTGTCGCCAATAAAATCTTTAAATTCAGGGTCCATGCCATTTCCTTTTTTATGACCAGGAATATGAAACTGAATGGGATTTTTTTTTGCATGTTCCACTAACCCTGTGAATAATGGAGTTGAGAATTGAGAAGTCAACTTTGCTAAACACCTCTTTAATAAAAATAATGAGCGGAGCCAGCTTTTGTACGAAGGTCTCCCGTGCGCTATATTGCTATAACTAAGAATCAGTGAAGATTCATTCTCCACTGATTAAATGTGCATGACATGTAAACTGTTTTATAAAAATAAAAACAATAAGAAGAAATGTAATTTCATACAGTTTCTTCGTTATGTATTCAATAAAACAAATGAATTATAGCACTTATTAATATGTTTGCAAAGGGATTTTTTAAACATATTCGCATTATAAGAAATCAATCTAAACTTACGCGTAGCGATAAAGTTTTGTGAAGCTGAATTCATATGATAAAGTATTACTTGAAAGTCTTAGAACAAATACATAAAAAGTGAGCGGAGGAGTTAGATGGAATATCAATATCCTATCTCCCTTGATTGGAGTACAGAAGAAATCATTGATGTGGTTAAATTTTTTGAAAGCATTGAAAAAGCTTATGAAAAAGGAATTGAGCGCGAACAGCTAATGGGTATCTATCGTCGTTTTAAAGAAATTGTTCCAAGCAAAGCAGAAGAAAAAACAATTTGCAATGACTTTGAAGATCAAAGTGGGTATTCATCCTATCGAACAATTCAACAAGCAAAAGCTGGCCAATCTGGTGACATTATTCGCATGAAAAAGTAAAGAAAATTCTTTAACATGTTTTCCGAACCAACAAAAAATATCCGGACTATCAAAAGTAGTTAACTTTTGATAGTCCGGATATATTAGTGGCTGAAATATTTATCTCTTAGCATCTCTTTTTACGCGTGCGCTTTTTTACTAAGTTCATATAAAGGAGCTAATGTCTTAAATGTATCATCAATTAAATCAATCCATTGTTGGCCAGTCATCTTAACTGCTTCTTCTTTTGATACATTAATTCCGCATAAAATCTCTGCTTTTTTAACATGTTCTAATCGTTCAAATAATCCCTTAAGTTCTGTGGTAGATAAGGAACTCATTTTTTCGACAGCAGGTTTTGTATGGTCTTTTGACCAAACGAATGATTGAGGAATTTGCTCTTTAATGTGGTCTATCTGGTCGGCTAGTATTTTGCCGTACGCTGATTTAATCGGTGCTTCATAAATAACCGCAAACCAAACGAAAACGTGAGTGCCCCAAAGACCAATTTGGAAGTGAGGTAACATCTTATAGCCACGCTTGTTAGTAGCAAACGCTACCCATGTATCTTTTGGTGGATTTACCGTTCTACGCGCATGTTTTGCTACATGGACAAAGATTTCATCGCCCACTAATGAGGAAAGTGTAGGAGCAAAGTGCGTGCTTAACTCTTCGAATTTAGGACGAATTTGTGTTTTTATTGCTTCCATTCGTTCATCTAAACCATCTATTGTAAATACGTTAAAATCAGCTTCTGAAAATCCTTCAAACAAATTCAATACCTCCAATATCCAATAATAGATAATTCATCTCGTATTTCGTAGTAATTTTACCATAGAAAGGGCATAATCACCAATTTATTCGCATATGCTTGTCAAAAACACGTCTATCATTTTTTTATAGGTAATCACACAATTTAGTTACATGAAATTGAGCTTCAACATAGACTATTCTAACCGAAAAAATTCTGAAAATTTAGTTTTATTGAAGCCGTTTTGAGGACCATTCATTATTATTGAGAGGGGTGTTTCATCAATGAAACAAGTGGTGAATATGTATAAGAAGAATGATGGGCAAAAGAGACTAGGAGTTATTCGATTAGAGCTTGATTACGAATTAGCTACGCTGTATGAAGCAATGGTTGAAAATAACGAAGAGAAAAAGAATCAGTGCAAGCAAAAGTTAGAGAAGCTTCGCCAAGAAATGATCTCCTTGCAATAAAGATAGCTGATGCTGGAATGAGAGTAGAAAAAACTGGTGAATATAAGAGTAAAGGGAATGGAGAGAAGCGTAAATACTTCTCTCCTTTGTTCTGTGAATTGACATCTTGCAGTCGTTTTTTTAAGCTTAATACAGGACTTTCAAAAAAGGGGGAACACTAAATGAGGGATTTTTGGAATCAGGTTGATACATATGCAAAGCAATGGATTAAAGAAGCAGGTGATCGAATTAAAGCTTCTTTTAGTAGAGAGCTCGTGATTGAAACAAAATCAAACCCTAACGATTTAGTAACCAATATGGATAAAGATATTGAACAGTTCTTTATTTCAAAGATTAAAGAAGTATTTCCAGGCCACCGGATTTTAGGTGAAGAAGGGTATGGCGAAAAAATTGAAACATCTGAAGGTGTTATTTGGGTAATTGATCCAATTGATGGAACAATGAACTTTGTTCATCAACAGCGAAATTTTGCTATTTCCGTAGGTATTTTTGAAAATGGAGTTGGACAAGCTGGATTCATATATGATGTTGTACATGATGAGCTGTACCATGCTAGAAAAGGGAAGGGAGCATATATTAATGACCAACAGCTGCCACCTTTAAAGCAAGTTAGCATTGAAGAGTCTATTGTCAGCTTAAACGCAACGTGGGTAACGGAAAATAGAAGAATTGATCCATCGGTGCTTTCACCTCTAGTAACGCGTGTGAGAGGAACAAGGTCATATGGGTCCGCAGCCATTGAGCTTGCATATGTTGCAGCAGGAAGGTTAGATGCTTATATTACGATGCGCTTAGCACCGTGGGACTTTGCGGCAGGGAAAGTTTTAATTGAAGAGCTTGGAGGCGTCGTAACAGACTTAGAAGGGAAGCCTTTAGATATTTTAGACAGAAGCAGCGTATTCGTTGCCAAGCCAGGTTTACACGAAGAAATTTTGTCTACGTATCTTTCTAAGTATAAAGGCTGAAAAAAGACGAGTCTGGGACAAAACAAAATGTTCCTTTCTAAAGGACGAATGATGCCTTTTTTAAAGTCGTTAGGTTATACTAACCGGTTCGTTCCATTGCGCTACAGACACTCGCTTTCCGCGGGAAGGAATCTGAGCCTCCTCGCTACGCTGCGGGGTCTCAGCCTTTCCTCTATCTCCCGCAGGAGTCACGTGTCTTACGCTCCATTCCACTAATTCTCTAAAATTGGTTTCCCAATCAAGAAAAAATCCGAACTATAAAAGAGTCGTTAACTCTCAATGGTTCGGATAGATCATTGACTGAAACACTTATGTCTCAACCTCGTTTCGTTTTTGTGCTATTTCAGAAAAAAATTACAGTTGATTTTTTTCTCTCATTTTCTTTTTTGTTGTGAATCCGAAGCCCATAATTGCAACGAGGGCAACGATGGATCCAATAACACCGGTAGCGCTTCCTTCCCCGATAAATATACCAATTGCCATAATTGAAAAAGTTGCTAGCATTGCATATAAAACAAATACCCACTTAATGTTTTTCATGTTGATTCCTCCCAAATTTATTCAATAAGTATAGTGTACAACAAAATCATTCAGCAATTCTAGATTTAGTGTGATATAATAGCTTAGTTATTACAAGCATAGGAGTGAAATGCGTGAACATTCGTAAAGATTTACGTAATATTGCCATTATTGCCCATGTAGACCATGGGAAAACAACGTTAGTAGATAAATTATTACATCAGTCCGGAACTTTCCGTACAAACGAGCACGTGGAAGAGCGTGCGATGGACTCAAATGACCTAGAGCGTGAGCGTGGAATTACAATTTTAGCTAAAAATACAGCTATTAATTATAAAGATACGCGTATCAATATCATGGATACGCCAGGACATGCCGACTTCGGTGGAGAAGTTGAACGTATTATGAAAATGGTAGATGGTGTTCTACTTGTTGTTGACGCATATGAAGGTTGTATGCCTCAAACACGTTTTGTATTAAAGAAAGCTTTAGAACAAAAGTTAACACCAATCGTTGTTGTAAACAAAATTGACCGTGACTTTGCTCGTCCAACTGAAGTTGTTGATGAAGTAATTGACTTATTTATTGAGTTAGGTGCAACAGAAGAGCAAATTGAATTCCCGGTTGTATACGCATCAGCAATCAACGGAACTGCAAGCGTAGATCCTGAGAAGCAAGATGACAACATGGAAGCATTATTTGATTCTATTATTGAGCACATTCCAGCACCAATTGACAACAGTGAAGAACCGCTTCAATTCCAAGTAGCAATGCTTGACTATAACGATTACGTTGGTCGTATTGGAGTGGGACGCGTGTTCCGCGGAACAATGAAAGTAGGACAGCAAGTTGCTTTAATGAAGCTTGACGGTTCAGTTAAGCAATTCCGCGTAACGAAGATGTTCGGTTTCTTAGGGCTAAAGCGTGTAGAAATCGAAGAAGCAAAAGCAGGAGACCTAATTGCCGTATCAGGAATGGAAGACATTAACGTGGGTGAAACGGTTTGTCCGTCAGAACACCAAGAAGCACTTCCTGTATTACGTATCGATGAGCCAACATTACAAATGACGTTCCTAGTAAACAATTCACCATTTGCAGGACGTGAAGGTAAGTTTGTTACATCTCGTAAAATTGAAGAGCGCTTAATGTCTGAACTTGAAACAGACGTAAGTCTTCGTGTTGAAAACACTGATTCTCCTGACGTATGGGTTGTATCAGGACGCGGTGAGCTTCACTTATCTATCTTAATTGAAAATATGCGTCGTGAAGGCTATGAAATTCAGGTGTCAAAACCAGAAGTAATCGTACGTGAAATTGACGGTGTACGCTGTGAGCCTGTAGAGCGCGTTCAAATTGACGTGCCAGAAGAGCATACTGGTTCTATTATGGAATCTATGGGTGCTCGTAAAGGTGAAATGGTTGATATGATCAACAATGGAAACGGTCAAGTTCGCCTTATTTTCATGGTGCCGGCTCGTGGATTAATTGGATATACAACAGAGTTCTTATCATTAACTCGTGGTTTTGGTATCATCAACCACTCATTTGATAGCTATCAGCCAATGCAAGCTGGTCAAGTAGGCGGACGTCGTCAAGGTGTGCTTGTATCAATGGAGACAGGAAAATCATCGACTTACGGAATCCAAGGTGTAGAAGACCGCGGTACAATCTTCTTAGAGCCTGGTACGGAAGTGTATGAAGGAATGATCGTTGGTGAGCATACGCGTGAAAATGATCTTGTTGTTAACATTTGTAAAATGAAACAAATGACAAACATGCGTTCAGCTAACAAAGACCAAACAACAGGTATGAAAAAGCCGCGTATCATGTCTCTAGAACAATCTCTTGAATACTTAAACGATGACGAGTATTGCGAAATTACGCCAGAATCGATTCGTTTACGTAAAAAGATTCTAGATAAAAACGAGCGTGAAAAAATCGCGAAAAAGAAAAAATATGCTGATATGAAATAAGCAGTAAAGAAGTTGCTAAAGCGCTATGCTCTAGCAACTTTTTTGTTTTTTATAGAGGTAAAAGGAAGCTCATTGTCGAATATTGTATATGTTGATAAGTAAAAAGAAGCCTACTTCATAAGAGAGAAGTCAGTGGGATTACATAAAGGAGGAAACATAGGGTGAACGTAGAAGATCGTCTGTCTTTTTTTGCAGCTCTATATCGTGTTGATAAAAACTCGGATGTCGGAATGTGGATGCTTTATCTTACAATTTTATTGCTGTCAATTGTTGTATATAAGCTGGGGTTTGCGAAAAAATTGCCGCTTTTAAAATCCATTATTATTTATCTGTTCCTAGGGTTCGGCTGTACTGTGCTTACGTTTTTAGGTATCTTTTTGCCGGTAGCAGAAGGGTTAGTTGTGGCAGCGCTTATTTTAATTATTTATAAGATTAGGCTTTATCAATCCAAAAAAGAAGATTCAACGATAAATATGTAAAAGAGGCTGGGACATAAGTAATTCAGCCAATGATAAACCTGAACGATTGAGAGTTTCTCACTTTTAATCGTTCAGGTTTTTTGGTTGATTGTGAAAACAATGTTGGAAACAGGGTGGAATGGAGCGTAGGACACTCGACTCCTGCGGGAAAGAGAGGGAAAACGGAGATCCCGCAGCGCAGCGAGGAAGCTCAGGTTCCTCCCCGCGGAAAGCGAGTGGCCGTAGCGCAATGGAACGAACGTGTTCAGACAAACTAAAGAGATGGGAACAGCTATTGTTCGTCTCTTAGAAGCAATCATTT